>NZ_JACJFH010000010.1:0-76636 GCF_014164495.1 Pseudoalteromonas sp. SG41-5
GAAACCACACAGACTTTTGGAGTAACTGTTAATATATCTTTTTTTGCGACAGCTAACTTTGGCCATACCAACAAAAAAATGACGCACGCACCAAGTTGTAAATACTTCATATTAAAAAATATGATCAAACCCTATAAAGGCAGTCAGAGAATACGTTTGTTCAAACAGCGGACTGTCGTCAGCTAAGGCGGAATAATCATAATAAGCCAGATGAAAACGCAATGAGTTGGCTCCATTTAAGGGCCAGCGGGCATCTATTTTAGCATAAGGCTGCCAACTACTGCCAACCTCAATTGCACGAACTGGGGACTCTTTTTCTGTTACGCCATAAAAATATGTATTCAGTGCTGCCGATTTATACCAGATGCCAATAGTCGGCTTAATCTGTAACTCACCAATGTTCTTGTGCATTTGCCATTGCAGTGCACTTCGCCACCCGTCATACACTCCGGATACATCAGCTAATGCCTGCACGGAAAATACATGCTGCTGATAGCTATAATGGTAACTCAGGCCAGCATCAAGTGCCCATTTACGCTTATCAAGCTCACTGATATCTAGACTAGGTTGTTGGATTTGAAGTTCATTTTCACTGCTCGTAAATGAACTATCTGATCTTAATGCAAAAATGTTACTTGGATGCCAATCAACAAAAAAACGAGTTTCCGAATTAAACTCAGTGACTAGATTAAAGGTATGTGGGGAGTCTTGTATCAGGCTATAGCCTAAGCGACCATTGTCAAAAAAGAACTGTTCACCGTAATAAGCTATATCCGGGATCAACATTAATGGTAAATCACCTCCACCAGCTAATGGATTTGTTATAACTCCTAATCCCGTGTTCAGGCTCAAGTGCCACTGCCCTGTTGTTATATCCTGCACAGGCTCAATTTCTGATGGCTGTGCAAAACAAGGTACTGTAAGCCATACAGAGATGCAAAGCGCAGTAAGAATATTAACTATCGACTTCATTGTTGTTATTTATGCCAAAAGAGACAACCCAATATCGTTATCATAGCAAGGTATTAATAACTAATCCCTAGACGATTACAATCATTCACACTTTTGATACATATGGAACGATTCAAGGTAAATAAACTTTACATCTGCGTATTTAGACTCGGCTAAGGAGCTAAGCTATTAACGTTTTTCAGTGATTGAGCAATCTCCCATAATGCATTTAACGCGGCATCTGGTAACTCTTTACGTAATACTGCCAAACCAATCTCAAACCCTGGTGGGGCTTCTTTTTGATCACTGATCACCTGAACGCGATCTTTTAATGGGCTATTATCTAAAACAATTTTTGGCACCATGGCAATGCCTAGCCCTAAACTCACCATTGACACCATAGCTTCATGCCCCGCTACTTGCGCATAGATCTTTGCATTAATACCGTGCTTACGCCACCACAGCTCTAACCTTTGACGAGTAAAACCTTGCTCTGGCACTATAAACTCAAGTTCAGACCAATCTATCTTATCGCCAAACTGGGCCAGTTTTTCAGTGAGCAACGACGGAATACGTGGCGCGATAAATACCAAGGATGAATAACCAATACTGGCAAATGCAATTTGCGTCGGTAATTTATCAGGCTTTGCGGCAATTGCCATGGCTTCGTGTCCGTCAAGCACACGGTTTATTGCCACTGCGGGATCGCCAGTATTAAGCTTTATTTCTATATGTTGATGTTGCAAACGCAGTTGCTCTAATAGTTGATGCAAAAAACTATAAGAGGCAGTTACTGAACAGTAAATGCTTACTTTACCGTAAATAGTTTGCTCAGGATTTTGTACATTTGCTCGAAAACGCTGCCAATTAGCTAACGTAGCCGTTGCATAGTCGATAAACGATTCTCCTTCAGCTGTTAACTTTACACTGCGATTATCGCGACTGAATAATGCGACTCCAACTTCATCCTCTAACTGTTTAATATTGCGACTTAAGGTGGGAGCACTTATGTGGCATAACTCGCTGGCACGGGCAAAATGTAAGGTTTTGGCAAGTGCCAGAAAGTAATGTAATCGTTTATGGTCCATAGTGATCCCAATAGTTAGCGGTTATTAATTAAAGCATTTCATTTTTTGAAATACTTTAATGCAAATATATCATTTTACGCAAGGGTAAAAATTCCTTATGGTGACTTTAAGCAAAGCAGCAAGCGCTTGCATCTAACAAATACGAAATTTATAGGATACTAACAATGGCGAATTATTTTAATACTCTTCCCTTACGCGAACAGTTAGCACAACTAGCACAATGTGAATTTATGGATCCGGCTGAATTTGCCGATGGTGTTGAAGCACTTAAAGGCAAAAAACTTGTTATTGTTGGGTGTGGTGCACAAGGTTTAAACCAAGGACTGAACTTACGAGATTCAGGTTTAGATGTTGCCTACACATTGCGTGATTCTGCAATCAGCGAACGTCGTCAATCATTTCTTAATGCGTCAGAAAATGATTTTACTGTAGGTACTTACGAAGAATTGATCCCTACTGCTGATGTTGTGTTAAACCTAACACCTGATAAACAGCATACTGCGGTTGTAAACGCAATCATGCCGATGATGAAACAAGGCTCTACGCTTGCTTATTCTCATGGCTTCAATATTGTTGAAGAAGGTATGCAAGTACGTGACGATATCACCGTAATAATGGTTGCACCTAAGTGCCCAGGTTCTGAAGTTCGTGAAGAATATAAGCGCGGTTTTGGAGTACCAACACTGATTGCAGTTCACCCTGAAAACGATCCTCAGGGACATGGTCTAGCCCAGGCTAAAGCTTATGCAGCGGGTACTGGCGGTCATCGCGCTGGGGTATTAAAGTCTTCATTTATTGCTGAAGTAAAATCAGACCTAATGGGTGAGCAAACAATTCTTTGCGGCATGTTACAAACCGGTTCAATCTTATGTTTTGATAAGATGATCGAAAAAGGTATAGACGCCGGTTACGCATCAAAACTAATTCAATACGGTTGGGAAGTGGTTACTGAAGCACTTAAATACGGCGGCGTTACAAATATGCTTGACCGTTTATCAAACCCAGCGAAAGTAAAAGCGTTTGAATTAAGTGAAGAATTAAAAGTAATCATGCGCCCGCTTTACAATAAACACCAAGACGACATCATCGATGGCACGTTCTCTCGTGTAATGATGGAAGATTGGGCGAATGATGATGCAAACCTTTTGAAATGGCGTGCAGAAACAGCTGAAACAAATTTTGAAAAAACCCCTGCCGGTGATGTTGAAATCACCGAACAAGAGTTTTTTGATAACGGTATATTGATGGTTGCAATGGTGAAAGCCGGTGTAGAATTAGCGTTTGAGACCATGACTGCTGCAGGTATTATAGCTGAGTCAGCATATTATGAATCGCTACATGAAACGCCATTAATTGCCAATACCATTGCACGTAAAAAATTATTCGAAATGAACCGCACGATCTCCGATACTGCAGAGTATGGTTGCTACTTATACAATCACGCATGTTTGCCACTGTTACAAGACTTTATGCAAAACATCGATACTGATGTGATTGGTAGAGGCTTAGGCGAGCGCTGTAATCATGTTGATAACCAAACACTAATTGCAATCAACAAGTCGCTGCGTGAGCACCCTGTTGAAATCATTGGTACCAAATTGCGTGGCTACATGTCAGCAATGAAGAAAATTGTTTAACCCTGGAAAGTAACAATTTCGCTTGTTAGAAACCAAGCCCACATGCTAAACGCAGTGGGCTTTTTCATTTTATTTACTTTGTCAAAATACATCTTAGAGTAAATTACAAACTGAGTACTTACTCTAATAGATGATGAACTGCATGAAAAAAACATGCTAAAATACCCGCATAATTTGTAAATTCAGTACCCACAATGTCGTATAAAACTCTTAGTATCACGCGTAAGATCACTATTTTAGGGATCGCTATTGCCCTGTCAGTTGCCAGCTTAATTGGCATTACGGCGCTGTTATCCGCCAAAACCATTATCGAACAACGGATGATACAATCTGAGTTGCCCAGTAAACTACACGCAATTAATAACTATATCAGCTTAGAAATAAATGAATTGCTTAGTGCGGCCGAACAAGTATCAAGTAATCATTTTATACTCGCGTGGGCAAATAGTCGTGATAACAATGATGACGTTTTAATCAAAGAATTAAATCGTCTGGTAAAACAATACGGCTTAGCAACCGCATCATGGGCAAATCGCGATACCGCGCAGTACTGGAATCAAGATGGCTTTTTAAGAGTATTAGATAGGCAGCAAGATGGCTGGTTTTTTGATTTTAAAAACGCCAATCAAGCTTACTCTATTAGCTTATATCAAGAGCCTAATGGCGACACAAAAATGTTTGTAAATCATCAACAGATCAATGGCATCGGCTTAACTGGACTGGCAAAAAGTATTGATGATATGCAGGCACTGCTAAATAAATTTACTATCGAGCAAACCGGTTTTGTATTTATCACTGACGATAAAGGCGTAATTAAACTCCATCAAGACGTTAATAAAGTAGAAAAAACAAATCTAGATAGCTTGTATGGTCATCAAGTAAGTGGTCAATTATTAACAAGCAATGAATTTAACTTGCAAGAAGTCGAACTCAATGGCGACACTTTTTTCCTAGCGGCGAGTCCGATTAAAAACACTCAACTCTATGTGGTTGCACAAGTACCAAAAGCAGAAGTGTTTGCCGGGATCACCACTTTACAATGGCAAATTTTAAGTTTTGCTATCGCAATTGCGCTGTTGGCATGTATCGTTAGTTTTTTACTGGCTCGTTCGTTAGCTTCACCGCTATCAAAAATGGCAGAGTTATTTACTCGTTTAGGATCTGGTGATGCCAATCTAGCTTACCGTTTACCTCACAGTGACCAGCCTGAGCTATCAGCATTAACGAATGGTTTTAACCAATTCATTGATAAAATTGAAACCGCCATTGCGCAAGTCTCCCACGAAAGTTTAAAAATTCGTCAAAGCTCAGATCAGGTATTTACTCAAGCCAAGCATAACTCACAGGCAATGGACAACCAAAAAGAGCAGACTATCTCTGTTGCAGCAGCAATCAACGAAATGGGCGCGACAGTGCAAGAAATTGCCCACAGCGCCGCAACTGCCGCAAAACTGACCGAAGATAGTAAAGCGAATACATTACAGAGCCACCAGCAAGTAGTGCAAAGCCAACAGAGTATTACCGCATTAGCCAGTGATATTGACACAATTGCGAGACAAGTGACTGAGCTTGCCAATAAAACCCAGACTATTGCCAGTATTGTTGACTCTATTCGTGGTATTTCAGAGCAAACCAATTTATTAGCACTAAATGCAGCAATTGAATCAGCACGTGCTGGTGAACATGGCCGCGGCTTTGCCGTGGTTGCGGATGAAGTACGAGCCTTAGCCAACCGTACGTCACAATCAACGACTGAAATTCAATCAATGATTGAAGAGCTCGCGAAAACAGCTACCAATGTGGTTGAACATATTGCCCAGTCCAAAGATAAAGCTCAGTACAGCGTAGCAACAATGCAAAGCTCTGTGCAGTTGCTTGATGCCATTACCAATACCGCTAATGAAATTAATGATATGGCAACCTTGATTGCAACAGCTACTGAAGAGCAAAGTAGTGTGGTTGCTGACGTCGGCCGCAATATTGAACAAATTAGTGAGATCAGCGATATGGCAATGCGAGAACAAATTGATACCGAGCAGGCGATCAAAGGACTTGCAACCAGCGCACAAACCTTAGCAAGTTTAGTCGCCACCTTTGAAAAGCGCTGACACAGTTTGTAACATTTAACATCTACCCCGACTAAAAAACAGACTAAACTTAATAAGTCAGTAATTAGTTGGGGTATGATTATGACAATATTAACGCGGCTTTATAAGCTAGCAGTCATTGTGCTGCTTTTTAGTATCTCTGCCTGTACCAGTGTGAGTAATCAACCAATACTCATCCCGCCACCAGTGACTGAAAACCAATCTTTCACGCTTTACCCAGTAGAAAGTAGTGAACAGATTTTTACCTTAAGCGATACAATAACACAACAACTCGATGCAGCCTTTCCAAGTACTAAACGCAATTTAAACACAACTCGAAAGTTACTAAACTTTTTGTTAGAAAATGGCGATGCATCCTTACTATATCAAGCAGGGGCTACCCTAACCGCCAATCAAGCCTACCGAGATTTAAATGCTAACTGTTTATCATTATCGATTTTGGCCTATAGTATCGCGGAATATTTAGGCATGCAGGGGCAATTTCAAACGGTTCATATTCCTGAGTATTGGGCGCTAAATAAAGGCTATAACTTATTGACTGGGCATATTAATTTGATCGTCACACAGCGTCGTAATAACCACACTAATGTGACTTATGTGTATGACGCAAAAACCTCATTAGTGATTGATTTTGATCCGAACTCGCGAGGTGAGAAATTTCAGACGACCCCCATCAGCAAACAACGAATTACCGCGATGTTTTATAACAATAAAGGGGCAGCGGCAATGCTCAATCAAAATTATGATTTAGCCTATAGCTACTTTTTAGCGGCAACAAAAGCAGATAAATATTACTCTGCTGCATGGGGTAACTTAGCCGTATTACTTCGCCTTGATTCTCAGTATGATAACGCCGAATTAGCCTATAATTATGCTTTGCTGCTTAATAACGACAACAATACAGCACTGGGCAACTTAGCTTTACTGTATCAACTCACCGACCGTCCTGAGCTGGCAGACAAGATTTTATATAAACTTGATTTGAAGCGCCAAAGTAATCCGTATTATCATGTGTCATTAGGAAATAACGCATACCTTGGACAAAACTATCAAGATGCCATCAAGCATTTCAATAAAGCAAAAAGAATTGATGATGATATTCATGATAGCTACTTTGGTCTTGCCCGCACTTATTATCAGTTAGGTGATTTTAAGCAAGCATATCGCCAATTACGTTTGGCTAATAAACATGCCGATTTTGACCATGATAAGCAACGTTATCAAAATAAATTACAGGCACTAAGTGACATGACTGCGCGAGTAATTAATCATTAACTATTTTATTTTGCTATTGAGCCTCAGCTTTTCAACATTGTGCCAAAGTAATAGCAGCGCGCAGCAACAGCTGATCGATGATCTGAGGCATCTAAGCTCTACGGCTCTAAGCGGTAGAAAAACCAATACCGACGGCGCGCATACCAGTGCCCAATACATTAGTACGCGACTGCAAACGCTCGGTTACAATACACAATTACAGCCGTTTAGTTACAGCCATGGCTGGTCTTCAAAAGCAACGGGGCAAAATGTAGTTGCGACTTTAAAACCACCGCACTTAGTCAAGACTCATTTGGTAATTACCGCTCATTATGATCACTTAGGTATGCGTGGTAACACTTTATATGCAGGCGCAAACGATAATGCCAGTGGCGTCAGTGCCTTGTTATTCCTAGCGCAACGCTTCGCACACACAAATCTGCCTTTCCAACTTAGTTTTGTTGCTACTGACGCAGAGGAAAATGGTTTACATGGAGCTGAATATTTTGTTAGTCAATTGCAAATCGACGACAGCGTAAACGTGCTAAATATTAATTTGGATATGTTAGCAGTAAAGCCGCCAAAAAAAATCTTATATGCCTTTGTCTCACATGCACAACGCAGTGCTTTACAAGCACAACTACAGCAGGTGCCTGAGCATAATTTAAAGATAAAAGTAGCTAGTTCATCAACCACAATGAACAGAATGACCCTCGGAGATAGTATTGATTGGCGCCGAGCAAGCGACCATTATGCGTTTGCTAAAGCCGGAATTGCTTATATTTACTTTGGCATGGGTCATGACCCCCACCATCATAAAAGTTCCGACCTACTAAATAATATTGACCAAGCGCTTTATATTGATGCAGTTAATTATATTGCCGCATTTATTAGCCAACTTGATATAAACGATATAAACACTCTTTGAGCTAAATTGTAGATAGTAAATATATTTTAAACTGAATTCAGGTTAGCAAAATCCCAGAGCTAACAAACGCTCGCTTTTGTGCCTTACTTAAGCGTTTAATTTTTATCTCAAGCTTGCTGGCTTCACTGCGAGAACCGACTTCACATTGATATATTAAAGTCAGTGGCCCCTTCCCCTTTAAGTTTTTAGCCCCTTTGCCCGCTTGATGTGCTGCAAATCGTTTTGCCACATCCGTGCTGATCCCAGTGTACCAATGCCCTAAACGTGTTTGTACAATATAAAGTGACCACGTGGAGATCTTAGTTGTCATAGTATTTTCAGTAGTAGTTAAACTTTTTGCGGACTCAGAGGTCAAAATTACGCTCCAAACATCGATAGTAAAAATTAAGTCACAAACAATTACTCAAAAGGGTTTTACCTTAGGTGACTAATCGGTATCATGCAGTTTATAAAAAATAAGGATCCAAACAAACAATGCAGTCGTTAAAAACTTTTTCTCTTTGGTTTATCGTTGCTCTGACCTTAAGCGCAACCGCCGGTTGTTCTAGCTGGGTTTATCGTATCAACATCCCACAAGGTAACTTTTTAGAACAAACCGATGTTGACAAGCTTCGTATCAATATGACCCGTGAGCAAGTTCTTTATGTATTAGGTAAACCTGTTGCAGAAGACGCTTTCGATAAAAACACGTGGCATTACTTATATTCTTTTAATCTTGGCCGTGATAACGAACAACGTAAATCACTGACTATTAATTTTGAAAATGAAAAATTGGTATCGCTCAGTGGTGACTATGAACAACCCGCAGAGTTTAATACACCGCTTGAGCAATAACGCTCCAGTTCAGTAAATTACGAAAAGGTTAGCAACAGCTAACCTTTTTTGTTTGAGCTATTATTTAGCTTTATCAAGCGGTCGCCCACCTGTAATTTTATTAGCACGACCTTCGTCTTTAGCTTTTTCTGCACGTTTTCGTCGTGCGTCTTTAGGATCAGCAATTAAAGGACGGTAAATTTCAATTCTATCGCCATCCTCAAGCACTTGCGTAAGCTTGCAGGTACGGTTCCATATTCCTAAGGTTAATGCTAAGCCATCAATTTCAGGGCACTTAGCGAGGATACCTGATTGCATCACGGCATTTTCTGCTGTTGTACCAACTGGTACTTCAACAAGCAAACACGTTGCCGTGGTAGGTAATGCATACACAACTTCAACTTTTATCATCATCGCAGTCCATATACCTGTTTAGCGCGTTGAGTAAATGCATTCACCATGTTTTTTGCAACATCGTTAAATACGCGCCCAAACGCAAGTTCAATTAATTTACTCGCAAATTCAAACTCAAGCTGTAGCTGAACTTTACATGCATTGTCATCCAACACTTGAAAATGCCAACGCCCTTGCAAGGCTTTAAATGGCCCATCAACTAAGCGCAACGTTACTGTATTATCATCTACAAAGGTGTTTTCAGTAGTAAACCATTTTTTTATACCCGCTTTGGAAATTTCCAAACTTGCCGTCATGGTATTACCTTGCTGTGCAATAATTTTTGCATCCGAACAATGGGGTAAAAATTCAGGATAAGCATCCACATCATTGACTAAATCAAACATTTCTTTGCTGCTATACATTACTAGCGCACTTTTTTCTATTTGTGGCATACTCACTCCCAACTGTGTGGGCGAATTTTAGCAAGCTTTGCGTTTTTCCCCAAACTTTCATGGCGCTTTATTTACAAACACTTTTTTATTAGCAAAAATAAAAAATCGATGTAAAAAGCAGAGCTTTACGTATAATATGGGCCACTATGGCTAAGAAAAATTCATCTAAATCGACAAGTAATACTATCGCGCTAAATAAAAAGGCGCGTCATGAGTATTTTTTACACGACAAGTTTGAGGCTGGTGTTGAACTACAAGGCTGGGAAGTAAAAAGTATCCGAGCTGGTAAAGTAAACATCTCTGAAACATACATTCACCTTAAAAATGGCGAAGCGTTTTTGCTTGGCAGTCAAATACAGCCTCTCAATAGTGCTTCAACCCATGTTATTTGCGATCCATTACGTTATCGCAAGTTATTATTAAGCAGACGCGAGCTAGATCGCTTAGTCGGTGCGACTGAGCGCGATGGCTATTCATTAATCGCCACTGCCATGTATTGGAAAAAATGCTGGGTGAAACTTGAGTTCCACCTTGGTAAAGGTAAAAAAATGCATGACAAACGTGAAGACGGTAAAAACAAAGACTGGTCTCGCGAAAAAGAACGGTTAATGAAGCACAAAGTTTAATCTATCTAAACAACCTCAAAAACGCCTAACCCAGTTAGGCGTTTTTATTTATATCCCTTAAATCCTTCTAACTGTATCAAATATAGTACACCTCTTTACAATTCAATTTGATAACAAACCTGTTACATGGTATTGATGTGTGTGGTTCATTTGACCAGATAAAATTAACATTATAACAAGGATTTAAGGATGAAGAACATACTCCCATTTAAACCTAAGCTAATCGCTTGTGTAACACTTGCACTTTCAACAGCGGGTTATACTTCTCAATCATTTGCTGCGGACGAAGCAAAAAAAGTTGAACGTATTGAAGTGACGGGTTCTAGAATAAAGCGAACAGATATTGAAGGCCCTTCCCCAGTACAATCAATTAGTCGCGCCGATATCGATAATATGGGCTATGACAACTTACAACAATTACTGGAAAGAATGCCTGCTGCTGGTAATGGTACTTTTTCTACTCGCGGTAATAATCAGGATTCGACCGCTAACGGCTCTGCAGCGGTATCGCTACGAGGTTTAGGCGCTGATGCAACACTTGTATTAATTAATGGCCGTCGAGTAGCTATAAGCGCATTTGCGGAGAGTATCACTAACTCATTTGTTGATATTAACAGTATTCCGGTCTCTGCTATCAAACGTATTGATATTCTTAAAGATGGTGCCTCTGCAATTTATGGTTCCGATGCCGTTGCAGGTGTGGTGAATATTATTTTGAAAAAAGACATCGATGGTTTAGAAGTTAATTTAGGTTATGGTGGTACTGACGGCCCTAACTATGAAGAAACCTCAGCAAGCATAGTTTGGGGTACCTCAAACGAAAAAAGCAGTGCGTCTGTGATCATCGATTACTTTAAAAACACCTCTTTATCATCAGATGAAATGGGCCGCTTAGGCACTGCTAATCAAACCGCGAATGGTGGTGAAGATTTCCGTTCATCTCGTGGCTTTCCAGGTACATTTGGCGTGAATGGCGTCCAAACTCCAGATCCAAGTTGTCCTGCAGATCAAATTAGTGGTAGCGATAGTTGTGTGTTTGATTATGGACCCTATGGCTATATTGCCCCAGCTTCTGAACGCGTTGGCGCGATTTCTCAGTTTGAATATAACTTTGATAATGGTATTACTGCCTTTATGGAAATGGCTGTTCAACACAACAATTCAATTGCCGCAGGTGCTCCAACACCATTAGATAAAGATGCAGGTTTAACAGTCCCAGGGAATCATCCAAATAATCCTTTCAATCAAGAAGTAATTATCAACTACTATAGAACTGTTGATGCGGGTGCCCGTCAATGGGATATTGAGTCAGACACTTTGCGATTTGTTGCCGGTCTACGTGGTGAAATTAGCGATTGGAGCTGGGAAGCCGCTGTACAAAAAGGCCGTAGTAAATCAATGCAAACCGGTGATCGTACTCAAGGCTGGGTAAGAACTGATTTTTTACAGCAAGAAATAGATGCCGGCAACTACAACCCATTTGGCGGCACTTATAATGATCCTGCAGTCATTGAACGTATTTCAACCAGCCTAGTTCGTCGTGGTGAATCACATATGACCTCTTTTGATGCCAACATCACTGGCGAAGCGTTTAGTTTTGGTGACAATGTCGTGATGATGGCGGCTGGTATTGAGTACCGTGAAGAGGATGTCAGTGATACCCCTGATGATCAATTTCAGCGAGGTTTAATTTTTGGTACTGAGTCCGTTTCTGCTGCCGCTGAGCGGGACCAATACGCTGCCTATGTTGAATTCTCAATCCCATTAGCTGATAGCTTAGAATTACAACTTGCAGGTCGTTACGATGATTACAGTGACTTTGGTACCACAACCAATCCTAAAGTAGCGCTGCGCTGGGCACCTACTGATGAAATTACTGTTCGCGGCTCTTGGGCACAAGGTTTTAGAGCACCTTCACTAGCACAAATAGGTCTAGGTCCATCAGAGAAAAGTCAATTCTTTATTGATAATTACCGCTGTAGTGCTACAGGTCTTGATTGTAAAGCTCTTGATTACAATATCCAATTTGCTGGTAACCCTGATTTACAAGCTGAAGAATCTGAATCATGGAACGTTGGTTTTATTTGGGCTCCTATGGCTGAACTTGGCTTTAGTATTGATGTATGGAGTATTACTCAAGATAACAAAATTGATGAACAAGCATTCGGCCCAATTTATGACGCAGAATGTAACAACCAAAACAGTACGATTTGTGTTCGCCTAGCCCCAGCCGGAAGCGAAACCCTTGGTGTTATCCAAAAAATTCATAGCACTTTTAAAAATGTCTCTTCGCAGGAAGTGTCTGGTGTTGATTTCTCAGCAAATTATAATCACTCCTTGGATGATCTTGGTTTACTTAAGTTCAACTTAGAATGGTCCTATCAAGACAAGTTTGAAAAAGACGGTCGCGATTATACTGGTGAATATGGTTACCCTGAACACCGCTGGATGTTCTCAACTAATTGGGAGCTTGGTGAATTCAATACTAATGTAAATATCAGCTATGTGGGTGAGTTTGAAGATACGCCTGATATTGATTTTGATGGCACCCTCGATTTTGATAGCAACACGTCAAGAATGGTTGATTCACAAGTCTTAGTTGATTTACAAACGGCTTATCGTATTACCGAATCGACCAAGATCTCGATTGGCGTAAATAACCTATTTGATGAAGAGCCACCATTTGCAATTGGTGATGGTGATGGTGATTTATACGGTTATGCTTCCGCGGTTCACAACCCTCGCGGACGTTATATCTACACCAAAGTGTCATTCGCTTTCTAGCGACTACCCTAAATAAAAAACCCGCCAAATTGGCGGGTTTTTCATATTCTAAAACAAAGGCCTAAATTATAGGTCGCTTTCGTTTTCTGAAAGGAACTTAGCAACGCCTGCTGGGCTTGCATCCATACCTTTTTTACCTTCAGTCCAACCAGCTGGACATACTTCACCGTGCTCAGTGTGAAACGCTAGAGCGTCAACCATACGAAGCATTTCGTCGATGTTACGACCTAGTGGTAAGTCATTTACTACTTGATGACGTACATTACCTTCTTCATCAATTAAGAATGAACCACGAAATGCAACGCCCGCTTCTGGATGCTCAACATCGTATGCTTTACAGATTTCGTGCTTAACATCTGCAACTAGTGCGTATTTAACTGCACCGATACCGCCGTCTGCAACAGCAGTGTTACGCCATGCGTTGTGTGAGAATTGTGAATCGATTGAAACACCAATTACTTCTACGCCACGCTTTTGGAATTCTTCATAACGCTTGTCAAAAGCAATTAGTTCAGAAGGACATACGAAAGTGAAATCTAATGGGTAAAAGAAGATGACTGCTTTTTTACCTTTGATTGTTTCGTGAAGATTGTAGCTATCTACGATCTCGCCGTTACCTAGTACTGCTGCAGCGGTAAAGTCTGGTGCCTGGCGGCCTACTAATACACCCATTTTATTCTCCAAATATTTGAGTTTGCTTTTAATTGCTTACGCAATGCTTGCCTTTAATATGGGATCTAAAAAATAAATACCAAGGGCTAGCATGCATAATTATCAGAATATTTTAGAGACTAAAGACTTAAAATAACAATCGTATTTTCCGATGTCACTCATCGAAAAATACGAACGCGGTGTATCACTCGCTGTTTGTCATTAATAACAGCGAAAAAAAACCTGCATATGCAGGCTCCTTATAGATATAACTACACAGTAAATGCAGAGTTAATCCATGATATTTTCCGGCATATCACCACGGATTTTTTGCCAGATCTCACCTGTTTGATGACCATATTTCCGCATCATTGAAATTGCGCCGTCATGTTCGCGTTTCTCAGCAAGTATGGTTAAATCTTTATAGAATTGACGCGCTAACTGACGCGTGCCTGGATCTGAAAAGTAATGACAGCCAATTTTAGAGTAAAAACCCTTAAAACCATTAAGAATAAGTACATAAATACGGTTATTACCTGCAACAGCCAACTCATGATGTACTTTATAATCATAATCAGCGAAAGCTTGTGCACTATCTTCAAGTTCATCACTTTTTGAAAGAATTTCTATCACGCGATCAGGTGCTAGTTTAATGGCAGCGCGAGTATAGATAGCGCTAATATTAGTACGCGCAGAAAGTAACTGGTCGGTTAACTCGGGCATTTTATCTTCATCAAGACGCGCTAAGGTCTCTAAAATATTAAGTCCTGAGGTTTCCCAAAAGTTATTTACTCGAGTCGGTTTACCGTGTTGGATTGTTAACCAACCATCACGCGCTAAACGCTGCAGTACTTCACGTAAGGTTGTACGAGTAACACCGATTAATTCTGATAACTCTCGCTCAGCGGGAAGAATAGAACCTGGTGGAAAATCACCATTCCAAATTGACTCAACAATGTACTCTTCGGCAAACCCTGCTGGGCTTTTCGCTTTAAAAATTCTCATTCAATTCCCACTTGAGTTACCACATAACATTACTTTAAACGATTAACTGACTGATTGTACCAGATGAAGCCAAACTAACAAGTAAAGTCACTTCATTAATTCACCCACGACGACAGGCTTAAGCCTCTACTCTCGCCACGTTTTTAAAATGGATACAGGCTAATTTATCACTCTTTCAGTGTCGCTTTCTTTTATACTAAATTGAAGGGATTGACCACAAAGAGTAATAGACATTTAACGTCATTATGCACACTATACGGACTGAATAAAAATACCCATTTCGCTATTTCAGCTACACTTAATATAGCGCGGCATATTAAATGGATAAAAGGTACGTGATGTTGTTTATAGCTTTTTTGTTTACACCACGGCTAGACTGAATTAACTTAACCAACAACAGTTATACTTAAATGTACAATAATAAGGAACACCTATGCAACAGAGTGTTTTCAATGCAATTTTTAAGAATTTTTTAGGCTCTGCCCCACAGTGGTATAAATACACAATTATTGCTTTTTTAGCTATTAACCCTGTGTTATTTCATATCAATCCCTATATGGCTGGTTGGGCATTAGTTTTAGAGTTTATTTTTACTCTCGCGATGGCGCTGAAATGTTATCCACTGCAACCAGGTGGTTTACTTGCAATTGAAGCACTGTTTATAGGCATGACAACTGCCGGGCAAGTAGAGCATGAAATTGTTCAAAATGTAGATGTAATCTTACTGTTGATCTTTATGGTCGCAGGTATCTACTTTATGAAAGATTTATTACTCTATATTTTCACCCGCTTGGTGGTATCAGTTCGCAGCAAAACTGTACTTTCCTTAGCATTTACTATTTCTGCAGCATTTCTTTCTGCTTTTTTAGACGCACTTACAGTAATGGCGGTGGTCATAGCTGTCGCTATGGGCTTTTACAGTATTTACCATAAAGTCGCCTCAGGGAAAGACTCCACTAGTGAACATGACATTAACGATGATAACCAAGTACGCCCAGTTAATCGTCAGGAACTTGAAGAATTTCGAGCTTTTTTACGTAACTTATTAATGCATGCTTCGATTGGTACCGCGCTTGGTGGAGTCTGTACTATGGTGGGTGAACCACAAAATCTTATTATTGCAGAACGAGCAAGCTGGCAATTTGGGGAGTTTTTCTTGCGTATGTTGCCTGTTACTATGCCTGTATTCATCGCTGGTATTGTTACTACAATATTACTCGAAAAAACAAAAACCTTCGGTTATGGCGCAAAGTTACCAGAACCGATTCATCAAATACTTGCTGATCACGCAAAAGAGCTCGATAACAAACGCACTAAACGCGATAAAGTTAATCTGATGTTTCAGTCATTTATTGCTGTATGGTTGATCATTGCATTAGCTTTACACCTTGCCACGGTTGGCTTAATTGGCTTATCCGTCATTATTTTTGCAACTGCGTCCGCTGGTATAATCGAAGAACACCAACTAGGAAAAGCGTTTGAAGAAGCATTGCCGTTTACTGCACTGTTATGTGTATTTTTCTCAATCGTTGCAGTAATTATTGATCAACACTTATTTACTCCTGTAATAACTTGGGTACTGACATTTGAAGGGCAATTACAGTTAGTTATGTTTTTTGTCGCTAATGGCCTACTCTCGATGGTCAGTGATAATGTGTTTGTTGGCACTGTTTACATCAACGAAGTAGCGGCGGCTTTAAAAGCAGGACAAATTAGTCGCGACCAATTTGATTTATTAGCAGTAGCAATTAATACTGGTACTAACTTACCAAGTGTAGCCACACCGAATGGACAAGCTGCATTTTTATTCTTACTAACATCAACACTTGCTCCCGTATTACGTTTATCTTACGGGCGTATGGTTTATATGGCACTTCCCTATACCATTGTACTTACGGTTGTTGGTTTAAGCTCTACATATCTAGGGCTTAGTGAGGTAACTGATTTACTCTATCAATGGGGTTGGATTGAACACCACAGCGCAAGCTTACAAAGTATAGGAAGTTCAGGGCATTAAATATCCAAACTCTGGACAGTAAATCCCTTAACCCATATTTAGGTTAAAGAGTAAAAAACAAAGCTGCTTCGGCAGCTTTTTTATTGTTACAAATCATATTTATCCTTGCGCCTAGTTTAATGACTAAGTCATAATTCATCTACAAATTATAGATTGGATATTTTATGACTTGGTTAGCAAATTTAGCCCAACAGCGCAGTGCTTGGTTACTGCTCGCTTTTAGTGCTTTTATTTTTGAAGTAATCGCATTGTTTTTTCAATATCAAATGGGCTTAGAGCCATGCATTATGTGTATTTACCAACGTACTGCCATGCTGGGGTTATTAGCCGCAGGGTTACTCGGTGCAATTAAACCCACGAATGTAATATGCCGTCTAACAGCATTTTCTGCATGGGCAGTTGCCAGTATTTGGGGTTATTTAATTGCACGCGAACATATCGATATGCAAACTACCACCGATCCTTTTGCGTTTAGCTGTGAATTCGAACCTAATTTCCCATTACCATTGCACGAATGGATGCCACATTTTTTTGCTGCAACAGGTGACTGTGGCAACATCGATTGGCAATTTGCAGGGCTAAGTATGCCGGCGTGGATGGAGATCATTTTTGCCGCATTTACTCTGATACTAATGGCCGTTGTAGCAAGTCGTTTAATAATTAAAAAGTCGCTGTGATGATGGCATTATTTTCAAGTCAAGTAACGCAATTAAAATCGTTTAAAATACGTCAACGTCAGCAAATAATTGCGATTGCAGTGAGTATGTTAACTCCAATGCAAAAAATCAGTTTGCGTATTATAAAGCTGGTTTTATTGATCCCAGTATTTCTATCATTAGCGTATGTTGAAGGTTGGTTGTTACTTCCAGCTTTACTTCTGGCCGGGTTAAGCTACCCGTTGTTAACCACTCCAGTCGAAATTCAATTCTCTAAACGCTATTTAAGGCACGCTATTAAGCAATTTGAGCAGGGCGAATAATTCGCCCTGCTGATTTTTAGAATGTAACTTTGCCATCCAATTTAGCGACTAATTTTTCGCCAATACCTTTCACCTGCGCTAAATCTGCAACAGACTTAAACTTGCCTTGCTTGGTACGGAAATCAATTATCGCTTGCGCTTTTGATTTACCAATACCCGGCAGCTGAGTAAGCTGTTCGACTGTTGCTTGATTCACATTGACTAACTGAACTTTCTTCATACTTTCAGCAGTCTCTGTTTTAGTTACAGCTGCGCTACTAGGCAATGAAATAGCTAAGCCAAGCACTACCACTATTAAAGTTAAAAACTTCATGTTTCTCCTCCATGATATCCATACGTGGACTCAATTAATAGTTGATTTTAATGCCTTCACTTTTGGACTACCTCCAAATAAAGTCATACTAAAAAAGTGCGACTATTTAAATAAAGTAAAGTTGTACCTCTTTGTCAAATCCTAGTAGTAAAAAATAAAAATGTTCACTTGCAAAAAGACCAATAAACAATTACTGTACATAAAAACAGTAATCAATCAAGGTGAACTTGTTATTCACCAAGCAAATTGGCAGGAGAAATCATGGCTGTTGTTGTTAAATATGTTGTAGAGAGAAACGGAGTCGAGCGTATGACGTTTACTACTAAAAAAGAAGCTGACGCGTATGACAAAATGCTTGATATAGCAGAGTCGCTTGAGGTTATGCTTGAGAAAGTTGATGTGCCACTAAGCGAACAACAAATCGAATCGCTCGCACTTGAGATTGCTAAAAGTAAAGACGACTTTATGAATGTACTTAAAGGCGGCAAAGAGGCAATACAGAAAACACCTACGGCGAAAGTAAAAAAAGAAAATGTAGCGTCGATTAAAGCCAGCGCAGATAAAGAAGCAAGCTAAAAAATTACAAGTTAACTAACTAAAAAAGGGCAATTAATTGCCCTTTTTTAGTTATAAAAATTACTACCCGTTATAGCCCTCGTTCAACTTCATCAAATAATTCGGTGATCTCTTTATTTGGTGGCGCTGTTGATAAGCTCACTGTAATGATTGCAATTGTTGCAAGTATAAAGCCCGGTATAATTTCATAAATGATACTGCTGAGGCTCTCACCATTTATAGTGATTGGCGCGTATATCCAGATCAACACTGTCCCTGCACCCACAACCATGCCACTGATCGCACCTTGTAGATTCATTCGCTTCCAATACAAGCTAAGTAATACTAACGGGCCAAACGCAGCCCCAAAACCAGCCCATGCATTACTTACTAAATCTAAAATAGAACTATCGCGATCATAAGCCAAATAAATAGCAAATAATGCAACGAGTAGTACACTAATTCGCCCAACTAAAACCAGCTCGGTTTGTGATGCATCACGGTTTAAATAAATTTTATAGAAGTCTTCAGTCAAAGAGCTTGAACAAACCAATAACTGAGATGAAATAGTACTCATAATCGCAGCTAAAATAGCAGCAAGTAAAAAGCCGGCAATAAGTGGATGGAAAACCAATTCAGATAATACTAAGAATATAGTTTCTTTATCGTCAATCAGCATTTGATTTTCGATCATGTAAGCGGCACCAAATAGTCCAGTTAACACTGCACCAATCGCTGATAAAGTCATCCACGACATACCAATACGACGCATAGTTGGCATATCTTTCACTGACCGTACTGACATAAAACGTACTATGATATGCGGTTGACCAAAATAACCTAAGCCCCATGCCATTGCAGAAATAATAGCGATAGTTGAACCACCAGCAAACCAATCTAACATATTAAGCGAGTGGACTTCGCTCTCTTTCGGAGCGCTTAACAGCAAGTCATAGCTGGCATTAGCAAGTGTGTCTAACACTGGCTGGTCTAGCATCGTATAAGTAACAATAGGTACAGCAAGTAGCGAGACAAACATAATGCAACCTTGCACAAAGTCAGTCAAACTAACAGCTAAGAAACCACCAAACAATGTATAGAGTACGACGACTCCGGTTGTCACATAAAGCCCTGTTTCGTAACTCATCTGAAATGAGTTTTCGAATAATTTACCGCCAGCGACAACGCCTGAAGAAGTATAAAGTGTAAAGAAAACGATGATCACGATTGCCGAGATGACTCGTAATATATTTTTATTATCAGCAAAACGATTAGCAAAGTAATCTGGGATGGTAATCGAGTCATTCGCTTTTTCAGTATAGACACGTAGCCTTGGCGCGACTAAAAAGTAGTTTGCCCAAGCACCAAGTACTAAACCTATCGCAATCCAAACTTTACTTAAGCCAAATAGATACATAGCACCGGGTAAACCCATAAGTAGCCAACCACTCATGTCCGATGCACCTGCAGATAGTGCAGCTACAGCTGGTGATAAACTTCTGCCACCCAACATATAACCCGACACATCGGCGGTAGACTGCTTATAAGCGTACAAGCCAATACCTAGCATTACGATAAAATACGCAGCTAAAGAAATAATCATTCCAGTTTCCAAACTCGCCTCCAACTCTGAAGTTAAAACCTGGCTTTCAATCCTAATAATGACTCATAAATCAATACTATATAAAGTCATTATTGGTGTAAAAACCAACCTAGAACTTGACTATATCACGCAAAGGGTGAATAACTCCACTTACTGAGGTAGCCAAGTAATGATATAAGGTGGAGTTGTTTTTATCTGATGGTTAATTATTTAACTACAGAACATGGTAATTAATACTTAATTACCTTAGGATTAGATCGATGATGTATCAATTAATTAATACTATAGCATTGATATTCTAAATATAATTAATGCTATTTATGCTGTTTTATCTTATATTGCCCAAGTAATCGCTTAACTGATGTGGACCCGCTGTTTATGTATTTTTATGCTGCACGCCAACCAATTTTAGATCGAAACAAACAACTTGTAGGGTATGAGCTACTCTTTCGTGATGGCGTTGATAATGTATTCCCTGATATTGATGGTGACGAGGCAACCACTCGGCTAATTGAAGGTAGTCAATTCAATTTTGGTTTAGAAGATCTCACCGATAATAAACCAGCGTATATCAACTTTACGCTTGAAACATTACAAAAAGGCTACCCAACTCTGCTTGGTAAAGATCAGATTGTTGTAGAAATACTCGAAACAATTCAACCAGGGAAACGCTTGCTCGCGATCGTCAAAGACTTAAAACAAAAAGGTTATACGCTCGCGCTGGATGATTATATTCACCAGCCTGTATGGCGTCATTTTTATCCTTTTATTGATATTATTAAAATAGATTTTATCAATTGTGACGTTGACACTATCCACACCATAATCGAAGAAATTAAACCTTATCCGCATATAAAATTATTAGCAGAAAAGGTAGAAACCTACGAAAAGTATCAATTAGCATTAGATCTTGGCTTTACTTACTTTCAGGGGTTTTTCTTTTCCAAACCAGAAATGGTGCAAAGTAAAACCTTGCCGCCATCAGAGATAGCTCTTGCCGAGCTGCTTTATGAGACATCCACTGTTGAAGTCAATTTAAAGAAAATTACCGACGTATTTGAGCGAGATGTAAACCTCTCTTATAAATTATTACGTTATAGTAATTCAGCGGCATTTAAGCGCAGAGCTGAGATCAGCACCATCAAACAAGCACTAATTGTGCTAGGTGCAGCAGAAATTAAAAAGTTTTTATCCTTGTTGTTTGCAGCTCAAGTTGCTGGTGATAAACCCGCAGAGTTAATACGCTTATCGTTAACCAGAGCACGCTTTACTGAGTTGCTAGCTATAAACCATAATAAACTCAAAGATACGGGCATGGCTTTTTTAACCGGTATGATGTCATTAATGGATGCCATATTAGATGAAGATATGCAAAGCGTGATGAAAAAGCTACCATTATCCAACGACATAAAGTTAGCATTATTAGAGGATCAAGGTTTACTGGCACAATATCTGCGCTTAGTAAAATTATACGAACAAGCCAATTGGCAAGGTGCAAACGCGATTAAAGATGAGCTTGGTCTTGGCGCTGGTAAAGTGCCAGATGCGTATCATGATGCCGTTAACTGGGCTAATGAACAAATGAAAGTGCTGGCAGGATAATAAATAATACCGTAAATAACAATGCCAGCTTAGACGCTGGCATTTTTATTTAACCTGAAAATACACATTAAAGGCTTTCTAAAAAGTCTTCATCAAAATCGTCGGGCTCTTTTTCAACCGGTGGA
This sequence comes from Pseudoalteromonas sp. SG41-5, assembly GCF_014164495.1. Classification (NCBI taxonomy): domain Bacteria; kingdom Pseudomonadati; phylum Pseudomonadota; class Gammaproteobacteria; order Alteromonadales; family Pseudoalteromonadaceae; genus Pseudoalteromonas; species Pseudoalteromonas sp. SG41-5. The sequence goes on from NZ_JACJFH010000010.1 coordinate 21,888, forward strand.
TTACCATCATACAACTCATATAACTGACGTTGAAAGTAAATGTCTTTCATAAAAATATACGGATCGAGTGACTCATTCAATAAGCTTTCTTGTGGTATTAAAGAAGCCCGAGCTTCTACAGCCTTTAACGCAAACACCAATACAGTTTGTGGCGTGGTTAAGGCAATTTTTGGTAACACATAGCCATCAACCACTGCACCCGTTAGGTTACGCGCTGTTGACGGTCCCATTCCCGGTAGCATTAAATAAGCACCGTCGCCTATTCCCCATACCCCCAGAGTTTGACCAAAGTCTTCATCGACAATATTCAAACCAAGCGATGTCGCAACATCAAATAAGCCAAAAATACCCACAGTTGAATTAACTAAAAACCGCGCTAAGCTCACGCCTGCGTTACCCGCTTTACCTTGTAGCGTGGCATTAACTACATCAGTTGGTGCACTAATGTTGCCAGTAAAATTGACGATACTACGGCGCACCGGTGTTGGTGTTACGGCCACATACCCTACCGCAACAGGGCGCAGAACATAAGCATCAAGTACATCCATATTAAAATCATACATTGGACGGTTAAATGATTGTAGTGGATCTCGCTCATCTATTTTTTCGTCAGGCACTTGCGCGCATCCTGCTAGCACCAATAGCCCAAACAAAACTAAACTCTGTCTTAACATCTTTTATCCTTAAGGTATTAATTCATTGATAAGTAAATCGTAAGCCTTGGTTTGGCTACGTTCTAACACATCTGAACGCCCTTCCAACTCACCCGTTGAAGGCATTACTGATGCATCCTTTGAAATGCGTGCAGTTAAAATAATTTTATCAACGCTTGAAAGCGTTAACCCTGCGACCATAGCATTACTATCACTTAACTGTACTTCAATTGGAAAACTATAATCTGTTAATTTTACCACTGCGAGCGGCATTGGCGGACCATTGGCAGCTTTTGCAAATACGAATAAGGTACCTTGGATTGGAAGCTTGTCCGCAAGCTGTGGCGCAAGATTAACGGTAACTTTGATAGCACTCATTTTAGCTGCGTTATTATCCTCGCCACTGCCCTGCTCAGCTTGTGGTTGCAACGCAGGTGCTAGTTGTGTGTTTTCAGCTGTAATATTTTGTTCAATTTCAGTAATTCGCTGAGCAATCATGTCATAGCGAGTATCTTGCTCATCCATACTCTTTAAAAGCACTTCGAATGCTGCTTTTGCTTGCAACCAATCATGACGCTCATAAGCAATTAACGCTAACAATGAAATAGCATCAAGGTTAGTTGGATCGTCTTTGAGCACTTTAGAGAGCATACCCGCAGCGCGCGTCATATTTACATCACTGCCTTCAAGTAATAGTACTTGGCTGTAACTGATCAGCACAGGCATGTTGTCAGGATCCATGCGTAGCACTTTATCAAATGACTGTTGCGCCATGTCGTATTCATTCAATGACATTGCAACACGACCGAGTAGCATCCAAGCCACTTGATCATCACCACTTTGCGCAAGTTTAGTGCGTAGCCCTAACGCAAACGCTTGTAATTCATTTTGGGTTAAAGGTTCGCCTTGTTGCATCACGGCTCGTTCACCATAAGCTGCTAAATTATCCATGGCGCTGTGCCAGTTCTGCAACTGTTGTTGTGAACCAGTTGCGGTATAAAATACAGCGGTAAAAGCGATTAAAAATGCACTGCCTGTTAATGCAAAAATACGGTTATTGCCTCTGCTCATCAGTGATTTTTCAGGCGATAACTCATTTAGTAAACGACGTTTGAGCTCAATCACAGACTCATCATGGTTAACTTGATCAATACGTTGATTTGCTAAATCATTCGCCAGCTCGCCAAGGCGCTGATGGTAGATGGCAATAAGCTCTGAATTAGCATTGTAAGTGAGACTTTGTACCCGCTCTTTACTCAAAAACGGTAATGCCACAAACGCCACAGCTAATAAGGTTAATAATGCAAAAGAAACCCACATTAGTATCATTTAAATCTGCTCCTGACGTTCATTTTTCGCAATGAGCTTGGCTAATAACGCCTCATCTTGCTCACTCCATGTTTGCTTAACCGCAGCCTTACGTTGACGAAAAATAATAAAGCCAAAGCCAAATACCACAATCAAAATAGGTAATACCCATAACACTAATGTTGCTGGCGTTACTGGCGGATCGTAGTGAACAAAATAGCCATAGCGGTCAATCATATATTCAATCACATCATCTTTCGATTTGCCTTCTTTGACTAACGCCAATACTTTTTCGCGCAAATCTTTCGCAACCACAGCATCTGAATCTGCGATATTTTGATTTTGACATTTAGGGCAACGTAATTCTTTAGTTAACTCAGTAAAGCGTTGCGCTTGTTCGTTGTTATCAAATTGGTAACGATCTTGCTCTGCCATAGCTATGCCACTGGCTAGTATCATTAAAGCAATTAAAAAATATTTCATGGCTGTAATTCCTGCATCAAGGGAGCAAATTTAGCACGCCAAACTCGTGGGTTTATATCGCCAGTATGGTGCAATAAAATGGTGCCTTTGCTATCCACTAAAAATGTTTCAGGTGCACCTGACACACCTAAATCAAGCGAAAGAGTACGGTGTAAGTCAAGAATATTAAACTGATACGGATCACCGGCACGACTTAACATTGACGTCACTTCTTCACGTAGCGCTGGCATATCAAATTCACCATCAAAGTCAGCATCATAACTTTGTACATAGTAAAGCCCGATAATTTTAACGCCTTGCTCTCGCAATTGGGTTAAATAATCTAATTCAGCTAAACAGGTAGGACACCAAGTGCCCCATACATTGAGTAGATATACATCGCCTTTTAATTGGCTATCTTGCCAACGCTTTGAATCCTGCATTAAATCAGGTAAATCAAAGGCTGGCATTGGCTGACCTAACCGACCGGTTTGAATTTCTCTTGGGTTTGAAAACAAACCTTGAAATAAAAACACGCACACTAAAACAAATGCCAGCAGAGGTATCAGCGCTAACAACTTGCGGTTCATACCAGTTTCTCCTGTGACTTATCGGTTTTTTTCTTGCTAGTACGGTAACGTTTGTCACCTAAAATCATAAAACCGGCAAGTGAGATCAATACACCACCAATCCACATCCAACGTACAAATGGCTTGTGATAGATGCGCAATGACCAACCGCCGTTATTTAATTGCTCACCCAGAGCAAGGTATAAATCACGGGTAAAGCCAGCATCAATTGCAGCCTCAGTCATAAATTGCATACCAATATCGTAACGGCGCTTTTCAGCATGCAGTACAGTGACTAGTTTATCATTTTTCAGGACGCTCACTTCTCCAGCATGACCACTGTAGTTTGCACCACGAATAGTGTATACCCCTTCAAAACGATACTGATATTGATTTAACTGTACGATTTCGCCCGGCTTCATCGAAACATCACGTTCAACCGAATACGCCGAAGTTAAAGTGACACCTGCGATAACAAAGGCAATACCAACATGCCCTAGTACCATAGCCCAATAACTAAGTCCTAACCTTTTAAGACCTTGGCTAAAGTTAGTTTGCAAAGTAGCTTTAACATATAAATCAACACCGGTGGTGATCACAATCCATATCGCAAGCGTGGTCGCCAATAAAGTTAAAGGCGCTACGCTGGCATAACTTGAATATAACCAAGCAGCACTGATCACTATGCTCATTAACGCTGACACAAGTAGTTTATTTTGTAAAAAAGACCACTTATTTTGCTTCCAACGTAACAGAGGGCCAGTGCCCATTAAGATGGCAAACGGCACCAAAATAATGGCAAACATTTTATTAAAGAATGGTTCGCCAATTGAAATACTGCCTAAGCCCATTTCTTTATGAACCATAGGTAATAAAGTACCCAGTAACACAATAAATGTAGCAACCACTAAAAATATATTATTGAGCCATAACGCCACTTCACGTGATACCAGTTTGTAACGACCTTCGCTGCGTACTTGCGATACCCTAAATGCATATAAGGTTAACGCACCACCAACCACTATCGCTAAAAACGCTAAGATAAATAAGCCACGATCAGGATCGGTAGCAAACGCATGCACTGACACAATAATGCCAGAGCGAACAATAAAGGTGCCCAGTAAACTCAATGAAAATGCAGCAATCGCAAGTAATACGGTCCATGATTTAAATACACCGCGTTTTTCGGTTGCCGATAATGAGTGCAATAATGCAGTAGCTACTAACCAAGGCATAAGCGATGCGTTTTCAACGGGATCCCAAAACCACCAGCCACCCCAGCCAAGCTCGGAATATGCCCACCAGCTTCCAATAGTAATACCTAGTGTTAAAAATCCCCACGCAGTCATTGTCCAAGGACGTGACCACTTAGCCCACGTATTATCAAGTTTACCTGTTAATAACGCTGCAATTGCGAATGCAAAAGAAACCGATAGACCAACATAACCCATATATAATAAAGGTGGATGGATGATCATCCCTGGATCTTGTAATAGCGGATTAAGGTCGCGCCCTTCGACAGGAAAATACGGCAGTAATAATTCAAATGGATTTGACATCCACAGGGTGTAAAGCATAAAGCCAACACCTAAAAAGCCTAACACACCTAATACACGAGCACGCAGTATCCAAGGCAGTGAATTAGAGCGCAGTGCTACTACTGCTGTCCAACCGGCTTGCATTACTAGCCACAATAAAATAGCACCTTCGTGCCCACCCCAGGTTGAAGTGATTTTATAATACCAAGGCAAGGTACTGCTAGAATGATAAGCCACGTACGCGACGGTAAAATCATCGGTTAAACTGGCATAAATTAAGGCAGCGAATGACACTAATACAAATACAAATTGGCCAACAGCTAATGAAGGAGCTGCACGCATTAACCGTAAATTACCAGTATGTGCGCCCCATAGAGGAAAAATACACAATAAAACACTCAGCACCATGGCCAGTGTTAGGGAAAAATAACCGAGTTCTGGGATCATCTTAATTGCCACTTTCTAAGTTATATTTAGGTTTTTCGTGTTTGATCCCCTTCACCGCTTCCGCAACTTCAGCAGGCATGTATTCTTCATCATGCTTAGCCAATACTTCAAACGCTTCTATTACATTAGGTTCAATCAACACACCTTGAGCAACAATCCCTTGCCCCTCGCGAAATAAGTCAGGCAAAATACCTTGGTATTTGATCGTTACTAAAGGGCCTGTATCAATCAAGGTAAAGCTTACTTGTAGGCTGGTTTCATCTCGAATAACTGATCCTGGGACCACCATACCGCCAATACGCAACTTTTGACCAATGTGCGGCTTTTCTTTATTCGGGCCTTTTCCTTCAATTAACTCACTTGGAGTATAAAATAAGTTAATATTTTCTTGCAGCGCATACAATACTAAACCGATGGCGGCACCAATACCGAATACAATAGCGACGACGCCAAGCAAACGTTTCTTACGTCTTGGGTTCATGCTTGATTCTCCTGTTGAGCGTGTTTAATGCGAGCCTCTCGTTCAGCTTGTTGCTGCACAGAAGCCATAATGCGCTTAGTATCATTAAAAGAGCTTACTAAAATACCTAATAAAATCAGTGCACATGAACCAAAAGAAAGCCACACGTAAAAGCCGTAACCGCCCATGGCAATAAAATCAGAAAAAGAATCAAACTGCATAACTAGCCCCTATTTAACAACTGACGCACCCAAGGGCGATGCTTTTCACGTTGTAAAATTTCATTTTTAAGACGCATCAAAGTCACCATGCCAACAAAACCAGCAAATGCGACTATATTTACCATTAATGGCCAAAACATACTTGAATCAATGGCTTTCGTATCAAACTTGGTAATAGTGGCACCTTGATGCAAGGTGTTCCACCACTCAACCGAAAAGTGAATAATGGGTAGGTTAATTACCCCCACAATAGCTAAAATAGATGCAGCTCGACCTGCTGCTTTTTTATCTTCAAAGGCATGATATAAAGACAATACCCCCAAATATAGAAATAATAGAATGAGCTCAGACGTAAGTCGTGCATCCCATACCCACCAGGCACCCCACATAGGTTTACCCCAAGCGGCGCCAGTAATAAGTGCAATTGCAGTTACACATGCGCCAACAGGTGCGATGGCAATCACCGCCAACTCGGCATTACGAAGTTGCCATACCAAAGCGATCACTGCCGCAATAGCCATTGATGAATAAGCCCCCATCGACAAAATAGCTGACGGTACATGAATGAAAATAATGCGATAACTGTCTTTTTGTTGATAGTCAGCTGGTGCATAGGCTAACCCCCAGACCCAACCAATAATCATAAAGACAACCGTTATCACGGCAAAATAAGGCAGTAACGTATTGCATAATTGATATGCACGATCTGCTTTAGCGTAGGGATGTAACCACTTCCACATATTAACTTACACTCACTTTCAATGCTGACGATATGGCGATTGGTGCGCTGATAATTGCAATGACAAGCATCGCACCAAGGATGGCAAGCTGACCACTATAATCCAGCGACATTGTGCTGGTATCGATAGCAGACGTTGCAAAAATTAATACGGGGATATATAAAGGCAAGACCAATAAACTCATCAAAATGCCGCCTTTTTGTAATCCCACTGTAAGCCCAGCGCCAATAGCGCCGATAAAACTAAGTAATGGCGTACCCAATAGCAAGGTAAGCACAGTTGCAATCAATGCTTGATTGTCTAAATTTAATAACAAGGCGAACAGCGGCGTCATCAACACCAACGGCAAGCCTGTAATAATCCAATGGGCAACGACTTTGCCAAGCACCGTTAACGGTAACGGGTACGATGAAGCAATCAATTGCTCTAAACTACCATCATGATAGTCATCACGAAATAGTTTATCTAAGCCTAACATGGTTGAAAGTAACGCAGCGACCCAGATAATACCGGGTGCCATACGGCTAAGTAGACCGGGCTCAGGACCAATTGCTAACGGAAATAATGTAATAACAATTAAGAAGAACAAAATGGGGTTTACGATTTCAGCACGCTGGCGAAATGCCAGCCGTAAATCTTTTTTACAAACGGCACTAAATAGCTGCCAATATGAATGCTGGCGTAACATCAGTGTCGGTACTCCAGAGTAACGGTTTGCAACTCATTAAAGTGGGTCGTTAAGTCTTGGTGGGTGGTTAATAAAATCGCCCCACCTTGTGCTAGGTGAGCTAAAAAGCGTTGCTGCAAAAATGCGATACCGGCTTTATCTAAGGCTGTAAATGGCTCATCCAGCACCCATAACTTCGCATCATTAAGCCAAAGTCTGATCAACGCAACACGACGTTGTTGACCAGCAGATAGAGTACGCACAGGTACATCTTCAAGACCAACTAAGCCAATCTTAGCTAATAATGAGTAAAGATCTTGCTCAGTGTCGTAACCTTGAATCTGTAACCAAAATCGCAGGTTTTCAATCGCACTAAGTTGGCTATTCACCCCTGTTTTATGGCCGATAAATAACAATTGCCGGGCAAATTCATCATAATTTTTAGCAATTGATTCACCTTGCCACATAACTTGTCCTTCATCGGGCGCAGAAAAACCCGCAATTATACGCAGCAAGGATGTTTTACCAGCCCCATTTGGGCCTGCTAATTGCATGATTTGGCCTGATTTCAAGCTGAAATTAAGATCCGCAAACAAACAACGTTCTTGCTTGATGCAGGTGACGGACTTAATGTGTAACAAGATGATGATTCTCTATACCCAAAATTAGGCGTTAGTCTAGCATAATGATAGGGTAATACGAATAATGCTTTGCACCGATTAACAAAAACTTGATTTAAAATAATGAACAAACCTACACAGATAACATTAGCGAATTCGCTTCCTGTCAGTCATTCGTCGCACAATGGCGTTGCACAGCAATTACCTGTTTTCAGCGAGCAAACACTCAGCGCTAAAAACATCGTGTTCGCCAAAGGCTCTGTGCAGATGGAAGTCTATGTTGATAAGCATTGGCAAACATTACGCTTAGCTACAACTGGCACTGAAACAAACACTCAAAAAATTGCCAGTGCCGATATTCAACTCAGTAATGATGGTAAACAACTCACTATTTTACCAAAGCAAGCTGAGATCAGCTTGCGTCAAACAAACCAACTGCAAAGTGTTTTAAATTTAATTAACAGTGGTGTTCAGGTCGAGAATAAACCTTTGTCGTTGCAAATTATTTTACAGCCTGCTGCAAAATTACTGTTAAATCAGTTACACGCCAGTATTCCTATCAATAAAGAAGTCGCCCAACTACTGCACAATGAGCAAGATCTAAAAGCAATAATTACCCCGAACCGCAATAATTTTACCTTAAGTGTTGTTAATCGCTTTGCTGATACACTTCACCAGCAGCCAATCAGCCAAGCAAAACTTGCTCTTTGGCTCAGTAAACTGGTACCAAATGGGCAGCTACAGCTAGATAAAAATACCGCAATACTGAGCTTTAATAATTATAATGGCAATATTAAGCTCGCACTGCAGCAGCCGTTAAATAATCACAGCATACACTCAACTCAGCCTGGTGGGGTAATTCAAAAAGTACAATTAAATGCGCTTAATGAACAATTAATAATAAAAACGCAGCTACCAAAAATAGCTCTGCAGTTAAAAAATTCATTAGCCCATACTTTTAATTCATTGCTACAAAAAAGCCATGTACCAGGCCAGTTTAATACCCAAACAAGTGTCGCACCTAGCAGCCCCTTATTGGTCAGCAGCAGCCCAATAAGCTCGTGGTTGCAAGACAGTTTTGCTGACTTAAAAACCCGGATCAGTGACGCTGTACGCTATTTTGAAAGCAAACCATTTAGTCAAGTCAGCAATAAATCAGCTGTAGCACAATCACTAACACCAACAGATCAAACTGCACAAACCTTACTACCCAAATCACTCAGGCAAATAAACCTTGTGGCAATGGCGACAAGCAACACCCAACCATTACTGACAGATATTAGCCAAGGTACCGCGCTGCCAAAGCATTATCATCAATCGCCTCCCCTGGTACAGTTATTTCAGCGATTAAAAGCCGGTTTAGCAAGTATTACAGAGCCTAATGCGGTTAAAAATAACAGTACTACTGCGGCGCCACTGAGCAAAGATACCGATAACTACAAACAATTAAATAAACTAGCTGCCGCGATTCAATCCAGCGAGCAAACTACAGTAGCGCAAAATAAAACACCGCAGGTTACTGTTAATCCAAAACAAGCAGCATCTGATATTAATGCTCTACCTGCTCAGCTAAACAAAGAACCTATCGCTAAAGCGCTAGCACACAGTCCCGAACAAGTTCTACCCAGCAAAACCAATAGTACAACTGTCAATGTCAGTGATAATAGCGCTGTCGCCAAAACAGTTATAGCCGATGCTCAGCAAAAATTAAAAACAACTCCACCTTTTGCTGCAGGAGTAGATACCAAAGTAGCATCTCTAACAGCACAGCTAAACAACGACAATCTAAAAGCAAGTACTCACTTACATATAGAAGCACTATTAAAAGGACCGATAACCAGCGCTTTGCCAGCCAGCCAGATTAGCTTGCCACTGGAAGCCAAATTATTGGCACCACTTTTAAAAACGCCTATCGAAAAGCCGCTACCTAATTTTAAATCAGCAGCAAACTACGATAAACAGCATATCGCTTCACAAATTAATAAACTAGCAGCGACCAAAGTAAGTAATAATGTCGATTTAAATCGGCTAGTCAATCAAGCTTTTAGCCGCATGATTGACAGCCAATCGTTGCAACCGTTAACCATTCAACGAGAAATACTCAGTGTTTTGCGTCCAGAAAGCTTAACCACTAGTGCCCTGCAAAATAGTTTTAGCCAATCTATTGAGCATTTGGCAGTGGCGATTTTAGCGGCTCCAAGCTTAGCAAATATCAGTGCGTTGAATTTTAACAGTCAAAGCTCACTTGATGCTTTATTACAAATATTAGTGCCTAACTTTAAAGCAACTAACCCACAGAAACTGCAAGAACAATTACTACAGCCACAATCACAAGCCTTAGCGGCTGAGCTGAGCCAAATAAAAACTGCAATTAGCCAAATTAACAGCACCCCCATCAATCAGCAGCCTGATAATAATCCGTTAGTACAATTTTTACTGCCGATGCGACTGCCACCGGAAACCGCACAAACAGAAATTTCATTAGGACAATATAAAAAACCAAGCCAAAATAAACTCGAAGCTAAAAATGTTTGGTTTGTGCGACTTAATTTTGATTACGCTGAGCTTGGCCAATTACAGATCACCGCTGAATTAATGGATAAAGCACTCGATTGTCAATTACTTGCCTCAAGCCAAGATATCACCGCAATGGCTCATCCGCACCTTGAGAGTTTGCGTCATAAATTAACAGCTCATGGCCTACAAGTTGGTGAAATGAAGCTAAGCCAAGGTGCGCCGCAACACCAAGCTTTTTATCAATCCCATGCCATTATTAATATTAAGGTTTAAGCCATGAGTGAGATACCAAAACATAAGTCTGCAATTGGTTTAGTTTACGAAGCCGGTCGTACTCCTACAGTCAGTAGTAAAGGGTTTGGTGAGCTCGCAGAAGAGATCATTAAAGCTGCAGAAGAAAAAGGAATTTTGATCCACAAAGATGAAGCATTGGCTAAAACGTTATCGCATTTAGAGCTTGGCGAAGAGATCCCAAGAGAACTGTATTATGTGATTGCCGAACTGATTGCTTTTTCATATGTACTGCGGGGTAAATTCCCACCAGGCTGGCAAGACTTTCAAGGCAAGTTAAATATTCAGGCGTAAAAAGTAAAAGGCGCTAATTAGCGCCCTTTTGATGATGTAACGACATTAATAGTTCTGCTTCGGCACGCGGAAGTTCACACTCTCGTATGATCTCTTCAATATCGGCACCTAGTTCAACCATTTTCACTGCTCGAGAATAAATTTTCGCATCAGGATCGTCATATTTTTGCGCATCTTGTAATTGCGCTAACTCTTGATTTCGCTGCTCTACAGCGACTAATCGCTTACCAATACTTAGCATACCGGTGCGCATTTCTGCGACTTCACTGCGTAAAATACTGAGCTGTTGTTGAGTTTCTTGCAGTTGCAGTATTTTGCTTTTTAATGCTGCAGCGTACTTATTATTATTAATAAAAATTAGTCCCAAGCATACTAACACCAGTACAATTGAGACTCCAAGCAACGAGTATAACAACATAGTTTTTCCGTAAGCGTTATAAATCGCTCAACTCATCCCACTCTTCGTCATTTAGTAATTTATTTAAATCAACTAAAATCAATAATTCACCATCACGATTACTGACACCTTGAATAAACTTGGCACTTTCTTCAGTACCAATGTTTGGTGCACTATCAATTTCTGAGCTACGCAAATAAACCACTTCTGCTACACTGTCGGCTAAGATACCAATGACTTGCTCTTCAGCTTCAATAATTAATACTCGTGAATTGTCTGTTGCTTCTGCAGACATCAAACCAAATCGTGCACGCGTATCGATTACTGTTACAACATTGCCACGTAAATTAATAATCCCTAAAACATAGCTTGGAGCACCTGGTACTGGAGCAATTTCTGTATAACGCAAAATCTCTTGCACTTGCATCACATTCACACCATAGGTTTCTGATTCAAGCTTAAAAGTTACCCACTGCAATACTTCATCATTGCCATCGGTATTTTTACTGCTTGATAATAATCTTTGTTCACTCATGTTATTACTCCGAATATCGTTACTGGTCGCGGCTATCTAAACCTTGCTCTAATAATTGACCTAAGCTTTGCACATCAATTAAGGCACACATTTTTTCTTTAATTACACCTGCAAGCCAAGGCCGCTTGCCACTTTTAGCTCGCCATTTCACATCTTCACTGCGTAGTGTAATGTTATTAACCAGCTTTTCAGCCAACAATCCCCATTGGCTATTACCTAAAGTAATTAAGTATTGGTAGTTTAATTTGTCTTCTAACTCTTGGGTATACTTTTCTGGCATCACCCAAAGCGCTGTATCAACTACATTAAGATTCTCATCACGATTTAGCATCACTCCTTTAAACCACTTGGGTTTACCAAAAAGCTGATTAACTTCACCTAATTGATGAATACCACCTAATGCTTTTAATGGTACTGCGAGGGTAAGCCCAGCCACTTCAAAGAATAACGCCTGAAACTCACCATCAAAATAATCTTCTTGACGCTGTACAGGAGTTTTAGCTTCAGCAACATTTAGCTGTTCACTCACTTTAGCTATATCTTTGATATTAGCTTGGATCTGTGGTTTCTCAAGGGGCGCGGGTATTTCTTCCTCAATACTAGTCTTTGGCTCATCAAGTGCGTTTGGCTGCACAATGGTTTGCTGCGACGCCTTGAGTGGCATTTTATTGCTACTTTCTGTGGATGGAACTTGTTCGAGTAATTTTGCAACCGGGTGTAAGTCTGTTGACTCATCGTCTTCGCACAGTAAAGCCCCCAAGTACTGGGTCATTACTTTTTCATTAGCAAATAATTGCTTACTCATTCATTAACCTTGTTCAATCAAATAATCGAGTAATGCGCGATAAGCATAAACACCTCTTGAGCGTGGACAATACTGAATCGGTACTTGTTGAGCTAAACTTGCATCACGGAACTTAGTATCTACGGGTATTACCCCTGGCCATACTTTTTCTTGGTACGTTTGCTGTAATGTCTTATATGCTTCAAGGGATGCATTAGTGCGCTTATCATACATTGTAGGGATAATGGTATATTGATACTGCTTTGATTGCGAGCTTTGCATTAATTCCATGGTCCGCATCATTCGGTCTAGTCCTTTGAGTGCTAAAAACTCAGTTTGTACTGGCACTAAAATGCGCTCACTTGCAGCCAATGCGTTAACCATTAATACACCTAACACTGGCGGACAGTCTAAAATAGCGTAATCATAATGCTCACTAATTTTTGCTAAAGCTTTTTTTAAGATAAGCCCCATTCCGGTCTTATTACCCATACTGCGGTCAAGTGTCGCGATTGCCATCGTTGCAGGAAGAATATCTAAGTTATCTATGTTCGATGGACACAAAGCTTGCAATATTTCTTCACTTGCCATGCTGTTTCCACGGGCAAATATATCATATACACTGACTTCTAAATCTTCTGAATCAATGCCAAAGTAATACGTTAAAGATGCATGAGGATCGGTATCAATCAGTAATACTCGCTTTCCTTGCAGCGCTAATATACCAGCTAAGCTCACAGCCGTGGTCGTCTTCCCTACTCCACCTTTTTGATTTGCTACCGTCCAAATTTTCACATCACACCTTATTTTTGTTCGTTGCGCGTTGTAATTCTTATACCACCGTGTGGGAGTTGGATCACTTTAATAGTGTTGTCATCACTTGGCAACTCAATTGGTTGCTCTGCTTCAGTTTCTGTTGCTGGTTGCTCGGTTGTAACAATGGGCTTGGGTGGCAAACCATATTTTGATAATGCAACGACTACTTTACGATTTTCAGCACGTCCTTGCTCTGTATCATTATCAGCAAAAGGTGAATACTGTCCATATCCTTCAATGGCCATGCGCGCAGGGTTGATACCTAATGCATCAAGTTCGACTAAAATCGAGGTCGCTCTTGCAACAGATAGCTCCCAATTAGAACGAAACATTTCATTATGAATGGTTTCATTATCGGTATAACCACGCACTCTAACGTAGTTATCTACTGGGGCAATAATATCGTTTACTAATTTTATCACTGCTTTCGCGCGTTGATGCGCCACAGCACTGCCACTGGAAAATAACATTCCTGAGCTTAATTCAATGATCAACCAGTCTTGGTGCAACTCTAAACTTGCTTCGCCATCGCGTATTTCATCGATCAAGGCTGATTGTAATTTAGTTAATAAGCTATCTAAAGGTTTGCCTAAGTGTTTTTGTTTTATATTACTGGTATCGCTTTGTCCATCCAGTAACTCTGGGCCAGCTTCTTGCTTTTGAATACTTTCACCAAACAGTAGTTCGTTTTCAGGAGTCACTCTATCGGTTAATAAACCGGTCCCCGTCACGCCTTGACCCTCTTGACTATACTGACGAGCTGACTTGTCAAAAACCTGCTCCAGCGAATCAGATAAAATTTGGAAGCTTTCTTCTTTATTAATCGCAATCGCATACATCACTACAAAGAATGCAAACATAATAGTCATGTAATCAGCGTACGACACTAGCCAACGTTCTGTATGCTGACTTTTGGTCGATGAGTGACGAAGTCGACGGCGCATCATAATAATTATTCTTGAAGCTGACTTGGACGCTCTACACGATACGCTTCAAGTTTCAGCTCAATATTGACAGGGCTATCACCTTGGCTCATGGCAATAATTCCTTCAGCTAATAACTCATGAAACAGCATCTTTTGTTCTACTTGTTGTTTGAGCTTGTTAGCCATAGGTAAAAACAATAAATTTGCTAAGCCAACCCCATAAATGGTGGCAAGAAAAGCAGTCGCAACCCCTGCACCTAACTTTTCAGGTTCAGTGATAAATGACATCGCTTGGATCAGACCAAGCACTGCGCCTAATATACCGATGGTAGGACTGTAACCGCCCAACGCCTCATAAACTCGACTGGCTTCAAGCAGCCGTTCTCTTTCTAGCAACAAATCAATTTCTAGTGTGTCTCTGAGTTTTTGCTCACTGTTGCCATCAATCAGTAAACTCAAGCCTTTGGCAACATATGGATCCGGATGGGTTAACGCTATTTCTTCAAGTGCTAAATACCCTTCTTGGCGGGCTTTTTGTGACCAACTTTTAACTTGCTCAATTGCTCTGTTGATATCGTAACTTGGTGGGAAAAATACCCAGTGGCTTATTCTTAATGCTTTATTAAACGTACTTGCTGGTGTTTGTAGCATTACAGCACCTAACGTACCGCCCAACACAATGATTAATGCCGGGCCATTAAATAAAGCACTCACAACACCGCCTTCTAGTGAGTAGCCATAACCAATCGCCAAAAGTGCAACGAACAGGCCTAGAAACGACAACTTATCCACAACCAATCTCTCGAACTAACCGATTAGCAACGTCTTCAAGCGCAATGCTTGCCGATGATAACCCTGCGTTAGCAACCGCTTGTGGCATACCATATACCACACTGGTTTTTTCATCTTGTGCCCAAATAGTAGCGCCGGCTTGTTTAAGCATTCTTGCACCGTCTCTTCCATCTGCGCCCATGCCTGTAAGTACCACAGCTAATACATCACCTTGGAACGATTTGGCTGTACTTGCAAAAGTAACATCAACACTTGGTTTATAGGTGATCCGGGCACTATCGTCTTCAAAAACACGTAAAGTGCGATTGCCAGCCCGTCCCTCAATCAACATTTGTTGACCGCCCGGCGCTAGATACGCGACGCCTGGCATTAATCGGTCGCCTTGTTGTGCTTCTTTTACTTTTATTTTGCACAAGCCGTTTAAACGTGCGGCAAATGCTGGCGTAAACGCAGCTGGCATATGCTGTATTAACAAAATAGGGTGCGGAAAATTAGCGGGCAACTGAGTCAGAATTGTTTGCAGTGCAACAGGTCCTCCCGTTGAAGTACCTATTGCAACTATTTGATATTTCTTTCCTGAAGCGCGAGTGTTAGCTGCAATATTAGTCGCAGGTGCAGCGCTCCGGTTAAAGCTTCGATCTGGTTGAGTTATCGCAGGGCGACTTGTTGTACCTGCAGAAACGGGAGGTATTGGTGCCGATGCAGGAGGCGTTGTCGGCCGACTAAAGCGCGAAAGACGCTTGCGTCCAATTTCTTTTACTTTATTTTGTAATAACTTAATCGCATCTTCATTATTACGAGCAATATCTTCAAATTTTTTCGGTAAAAAATCTAGAGCACCCGCATCAAGTGCGTCTAAGGTTGCTGTTGCGCCATCACGAGTCAGTGAGGAGAACATCAGAATAGGGGTTGGATTTGCTGCCATGATTTCTTTTACAGCACTAATGCCATCAAGCACGGGCATTTCAACATCCATGGTGATTACATCTGGACGAAGTTGATTTGTTTTATCGACCGCTTCTCGGCCATTTACCGCAAAACCAATTACTTCGATATCCTTATCTTGCTCGAGTATTTCGCTCACTCTGCGGCGAAAGAAACTTGAATCATCAACAACTAAAACTTTAACTGCCATTGGCATACTCTTGTTAAATTTTATCTGTGAGAGCCATATTTAGCCCTCACAATAAGATAAGAATTGGCCTAACCTGCGTAGTGTTTTAACAGGTTTGGAACATCTAAGATCAGCGCTATACCACCGTCAGACGTGATCGTTGCACCTGCCATACCAGGTGTTCCTTGTAGTAAAGCATCAAGCGGTTTAATAACAACTTCTTCTTGACCAATCAATGAATCCACTACAAAACCAACTTGTTGCGTACCAATTTGTACAATTACAACATGGCCTTGAGCTTTGCGTAATGATCTGTCAGCACCTTTAACTAACCAATGTTCTAAATAAAACAACGGTCGTGCTTTCTTACGAACAATAATGGTTAATTGACCATCAACTACATTCGTTTTAGTTAGATCTAGGTGGAATATTTCATTAACACCAGCCAGTGGTAATGCAAATGTTTGCTCACCGACAACCACCATCAATGTCGGCAAAATAGCCAACGTTAACGGTACTTTAATTTCTAGGATTGTGCCTACACCTAGCTCAGATTGAATACTCACAGAACCATTTAGTTGGGTAATTTTGGTTTTCACCACATCCATACCCACACCACGACCCGAAATATCAGAGATCTGTTCTTTGGTGGAAAAGCCTGGTGCAAAAATAAGGTTATAGGCTTCTGTATCAGATAATCGAGCTGCTTGCTCGTGATCAAGCACCCCTTTATTGATTGCTATTTTTTTCAGTTTTTCAGGGTCCATACCTGCACCATCATCACGAATGGTGAGCAAAATATGATCACCCTCTTGCGATGCTGATAAAGTAACAGTCCCAGTTCTTGACTTACCTGCCGCTTCACGCACATCAGGCATTTCAATACCATGGTCAACCGAGTTGCGCACCAAGTGGACTAAAGGATCTGCCAGTGCCTCAACTAAGTTTTTATCTAAATCGGTTTCTTCACCCACGAGCAGTAAGTTAATGTCTTTTCTCAAACTGCGGGCTAAATCACGGACTACGCGAGGAAAACGACCAAACACTTTCTTGATCGGTTGCATCCGCGTTTTCATTACCGCACCTTGCAAGTCTGCGGTTACTACATCAAGATTCGAAATGGCTTTACCCATCGCTTCACTTTCAGTATTGGTTGCTAAACTGACTAAACGATTGCGAACCAATACCAGTTCACCAACCATGTTCATTATTTGATCTAGGCGTTTTGTATCAACACGCACCGTCGTATCAGCTTGTGGAGGAGCTGGTTTTTTAGCAACAGCTGTCGCTGGAGCTGGTGCGGATTTTTCAGCTGCTTTCACAGGCTCAGACACTGCTGGTTTGGGCACTGGCTTAGCTGCGGCAACAGGTGCAGGTGCAGGTGTTGGTGCTTTTTTAGCGGGTGCTGGCTCAGTCTCAGCGACCGCTTGTGGCGCGCTGCCTTTACCATGTAATTCATCAAGTAAAGCTTCAAATTCATCATCGCTGATTTCATCTGGACCATTACTTTTCGTCGGTGCTAAAGGTGCTTGGGCCGGTTTAGGCGCAGCACTTTCGGTGCCTGCAGTATCTTTATTACTTACTAGACCGAAGCTACCAATGCCGTGCAATTCATCCAATAAATTATCAAATTCATCATCAGTAATATCACTATTTGATGATTCATTGCTGACAGTGGTTGTTGGCGTTATAGGACTTTGCCCTTGTCCGTGGAGCTCATCAAGCAGGCTCTCAAATTCATCTTCTGTTATCTCATCGATTTGAACATCTTTTTGATCGCTATCAACTTGACCATCAAATAATGAGTCTAGCGCAAATGGATCGTCAGAATCATCTAAAATATCATCAGCATCAACAACAGGGATATCGCCTGCAGGTTCAGCACTGCCAGTTAATTCTTCAGCCGTTGGCGGCAGCCCTAATTTATGTAAAACAGCGAGTAATTCTGGATTTGCTGGTTCTGGTTTTTCTCTACTTTGGATAGTCGCAAACATTTCGTTGATAGTATCGAGTGCTTGCAAGATCACGTCCATCAGTTCGGAATTAACCTTACGAACACCTTGACGCAATAAATCGAAAACGTTCTCTGCACCATGGCAAGCATCGACTAGTTCAGTCATGCTTAAAAAGCCTGCGCCGCCTTTTACCGTATGAAAACCACGGAAAATTGCATTGAGTAATTCGGTATCATCTGGGTTATTTTCAAGCTCCACCAGCTGTTCTGACAAAAGCTCAAGAATTTCTCCAGCCTCTACTAGAAAATCTTGTAAAATATCTTCATCGACTTCAAAGCTCATGCAGTTTTCTCCTCTTAGAAGCCCAAGCTTGATAATAAATCATCAACATCATCTTGTCCTGAGACAACATCATCACGAGATTCTTTATCAATAATTGGCCCTTCAGGGCCTGCAAGTGTATTTTCAGCAGGCGGTTTTTCAATGACTGGTGCTATTGTTTTTGTTTCGCTATCATCTTGGCTGCCAAATGCTGTCAACAAGTGGATCAAGCTGTCTTCTACTTCTCTAACAAGCTCGATAACCCGACGGATCACTTGACCGGTTAAATCTTGAAAATCTTGTGCCATTAACACATTGGTCATGAGTCCTTGCAACTCATCCGTTTTAGTTTGCGAGCTATTCATGAACTTATCTAAGCTATGGCAAAGTGTTTTAAATTCACCTAGCTCAATTTCACGATTCATTAAACGATCCCAAGTGGGTTTAATGTCTGAAATGTCATCAGCAAGCTGTTGGGCAATGGGTAAACTTGCTTCTACAGCATCCATGGTTTTATTAGCAGCGTTTTCGGTCATTTCCATAACATAGTTAAGACGCTGCTTCGCGTCGGGTAGTGCATCTTTGGTCAAATCAGCTAAACGTGTATCAAGCTCAAAATTTTTCAACGCATCATGAAGCTGACGCGTAAGTTTGCCTACTTCGGCAAATAATTCTGATTGCTCTTTTGACGCCGCATCAATAATTAACTGATCAGCTTTATCTTGTTCACCGTTTTCAAGGTAAACCACAAGCTGACGGGCTTGTTCTAAACTGATCTGAGGCGCAGCAGGTGCTGACATAAGCCTCTCCTATTTATTTAACCTAAACGCTCAAACACTTTTTCCAATTTGGTTTTCAGTGTTGCAGCTGTAAATGGTTTAACGATATAACCGTTAACACCAGCTTGTGCAGCAGCAACAATTTGTTCTTTTTTAGCTTCTGCTGTTACCATTAAAACAGGAATGTGTTTCAGGCTGTCATCGGCCCTAATAGCGCGCAAGAGATCGATTCCTTGCATGCCAGGCATGTTCCAATCTGTAACTACAAAATCAAATTCTTGATTCTGCAACATCGGTAAAGCTGTTGAGCCATCGTCAGCTTCTTGTACATTTGTAAAACCCAAATCTCTTAACAGATTTTTGATAATACGTCTCATCGTCGAAAAATCATCAACAACAAGAATTTTCATGTTTTTATCCAAAACATCCTCCGGTGAGGTCTGAACCTATATTTACTTACTACTAATTAATCCAGTCATTGATTTTTGCTTTGAGCTTAATCATCGCCTGACCATGTATCTGACTCACACGCGATTCACTTACATCGAGTATATGTCCAATCTCTTTTAAATTCATTTCATCGTTATAATACAGCGACAATACTAACCCATCTCGTTCAGGTAAAGATTGTATAGCTGTTAATAATGATTGATTAAAGCGTTCATTTTTAACGTTATTAAAGGGCTTGTCCAGTGCTAAATCATGTCCCACTGGTGTGATAACATCTTCATCTACCCCTAAGTCTTCTATACCTAACACTTTACTTGAATTTACATCACTAAGAATATGATGGTACTCATCTAGCGTAATATCAAGTTTTTCAGCAACTTCACTGTCTTTAGGTTCTCGATTCAGGCTGCTTTCTAGCTCACTAATCGCTTCAGCGACTCTGCGGCTATTACGGTGCACTGAGCGTGGAGCCCAATCACCTCGGCGCATTTCATCCAGCATCGCACCACGGATACGAATGCCTGCAAAGGTTTCAAAGCTTGCACCTTTAGTCGCATCAAAGTTCTTTGATGCTTCAATTAACCCTATCATCCCCGATTGAATCAAATCATCGAGTTGCACACTCGCGGGTAAACGAGCGATTAAATGACAAGCCACTTTTTTGACTAAGGAAGCATGTCGCTCAACAATCACATTTAAATTTTGTGTCGATTGATATCCCATCGCTTTATTCACCGATGCCGTCATAGTTAGCCGTTTACTAATTTTTCTATGAAAAATTCTAAATGACCAGATGGTTGATTAGGTATAGGCCATTTAACTGCTTTTGTCGCTAATGTTTTAAATGCTATTGCTGCTGGGGAACTTGGAAATAAATCAACAATCACTTTCTGACGACGAGTTGCTTTACGCATATTTTCATCATACGGGACTGTTGCCACCAATTCCATTGAGACATCCAAAAAGCGATCCGTTACTTTTGAGAGCTTAGCAAATAGTTCCTGGCCTTCACGCATGCTGCGCACCATATTAGCAACGATTTTAAATTTATACACACCGTGCTCACGACTCAATACTTTGATTAATGCATAAGCATCAGTTATTGAGCTCGGTTCATCACATACTACTACCATGACATCTTGCGCTGCGCGCGAAAAACTTAATACCATGTCAGAGATACCAGCAGCAGTATCAACAATTAATATATCAAATTCGGTATTTAATTCACTAAAAGCGCGAATTAACCCAGCATGTTCTGATGGTGAAAGTTCCACCATACTTTGTGAGCCTGACGTCGCTGGTACTATTTTAATTCCTGCAGGCCCTTCAACTAAAATTTCATCGAGCTCGCATTCACCTGATAGTACATGAGATAGATTACGCTCTACCCTAAGTCCTAACATCACATCACAATTTGCTAAACCCAAATCGGCATCCAGTACTAACACTCGGTTTCCGAGCTGACCCAACGCAATCGCAGTGTTAAGTGAGACGTTAGTTTTCCCTACGCCACCTTTGCCACCTGTTACAGCGATAACTTTAACGCCGTTATTATTGTTTTGACTCATTTTACGCAGGCCACTTGCTTGATCTAATACTGTGTTAATCATACATCCCTACTGTGCTTGACGCTACTGCTTGGCGTCGTGAATGTTGTGCTTTTGTTCTTTTTAAATACAATTGTTCTGCTTTTTTTACTAATTTCTCTGCATTGGCGACCCGAATGTCCTCTGGAACGCGCTGACCGTTAGTAAGATACCCTATTGGAAGGCGATTTTGAATCGCTATACTAATAATCTCACCTAAACTTAATGATTCGTCTAATTTAGTGAAAATACAGCCACTTAATTGTACCTTCTTAAAGTGTCTTACGGTTTCTTGTAAAACATTAATTTGTGCGGTCGCACTGAGCACTAAATAATTGCGAATATCGACACGTTGATTACGCATTAGTGTATTTAACTGCTCAGTTAAACGTAAATCACGTTGGCTCATTCCCGCTGTATCTATTAATACTAGACGCTTATTTCGTAAATGATATAAAACTTCTGCTAATTCATTGGCATCTTTAACTTGTTTTACACCACAACCGATGATTCGGCCATAAGTAGCAAGCTGTTCATAAGCGCCAATACGGTAAGTATCAGTGGTAATAAGCGCAACTTTATCTGCGCCATATTTTTGTGCGCCAAGGGCTGCAAGTTTTGCCACGGTTGTAGTTTTACCAACCCCAGTAGGGCCAACAAGTGCATATACGCCGCCTTGGCGTAGTATTTCATTATTTGTAGTATGCATTTGGTTTTCAACCATTTGCAATAGCGCTTGCCATGCTTGCTGACGTGACACATCATCGGGAATAAAACAGGCCATTTGCTCTGCAACTTCACTGTCAATACCCATTCCGACTAAACGATCGATCATGCATGCGCGAGTAGGGTCGCGACGCGCTAAATCTTGTTGCATCAAGCCAGATACTTGATACTCAAGTAATTGACGCATCGCTGCCATTTCATCACGCATAGCGGTAATTTCATCTGTTTTGGCTGCACTTTTTGTTGGCATCGGAGTATCTAAATCATCAAAACCACTTTCTAGATCATCATCAAAACCTAAGCTATGTGCTTGCGTTTGTGGACGCGACGCAGTATCGCGACGAGCAAAATCATTATGTGCTTGTGGTTCATGGCGAGTTTGCTGTGCTTGATGTTGTTGCTGTGGTTGATACTGAGTTGATGTATCAATCCCTGACTGGCTAAACATCGATGCAAGCTCAGGTGAACGTGGACGCGGTGATTGGCGCTCTAATAATGCTTGTAAGCTATCAGCTACCGCAGCTTGCGGCTCAGGCTGTGAACGTTGTGGCGCAGGTTTAACAAAGTTAGCATTTGTTTGTGCTTGTGCCGTAGCAACATGTGCTTGTGCAGGTGCTTTCGGGGCTGCTTTTTCATAATCAACGGCGGCAACAATCTCTACCCCATTGGCTAATTTTTTATTTGACATGATTACAGCATCTACACCGAGTTCATCTTTAACTTCTTTCAGTGCGGTGCGCATATCTTTAGCAAAAAAACGTTTTATTTTCATGGTTCAACCCCTTTAAAATCCGATTATTGGCCTACTGAGCTGACAATCTTGATCTGTCTTTCGTCTGGTACCTCTTGATAAGACATCACTCGCAATCCTGGAATGGTGTACTTAACAAAACGAGATAACACAGTGCGTAACATTCCTGACGTTAGCAATATCGAAGGTTCACCGGCCATTTCTTGGTTTTGATGCGCTTCATTTAATGATTGTTGAAGTCGCTCTGCAAGTCCTGGCTCTATTCCGGCACCTTCGTCGCCTGCATTTTGTAGTGACTGATGCAACATCTGTTCCAACTCAGGCGCCAAGGTTATGACAGGGATTTCTGATGACATTCCAACCGCGTCTTGAACAATTAATCTGCGCAGTGAAATTCGCACTGCTGCGGTTAATACATCAGGATCTTGGCTTCGAGGGCCATACTCAACAAGGGTTTGTACAATTGAACGCATATCGCGAATAGCAACGCCTTCATTTAATAAATTTTGTAATACTTTAACAATTGCTGTTAGTGGTAAAATATCTGGCACTAGCCCTTCAACTAAACGAGGATGACTTTTTGCCAGCATATCTAATAGATTTTGCACTTCCTCGTGGCCGAGTAACAAGGCCGCGCTGTTAGTTAGTAACTGACTAATATGTGTTGCTACCACTGTTGCTGCATCAACCACGGTATAACCGAGTGATTGTGCTTCATCTTTTTGATCTGGTTTGATCCAAATAGCGTCTAAACCAAAGGCCGGATCTTTAGTAGCAATGCCTTTTATTGGACCAAATACTTGGCCAGGATTAATGGCCAACTCATCACCGTGCTTAAGCTCCCCCTCACCACTTGAAACACCCATCATGGTAATTCTGTATGCATTTGGGTCTAACTCTAAGTTGTCGCGAATATGCACCGGTGGAATTAAAAAACCAAGTTCTTGAGATAACTTTTTACGTACCCCTTTAATCCGGTTTAATAGTTCGCCACCTTGTGATTGATCAACTAATGGAATTAAGCGATAGCCAACTTCAAGGCCAATTACATCAACTTGTTGTACATCATCCCAACCTAGCTCTTTTTGCTCTTGCTTGTTAGCAACACCAGTGCCTGTTGCACCACCATTGGTAGCTTCTGCTTCTTTTGCTGCTGCTTCTTTTAGCTTATTTTGCTGGGTGTAATACGCTAAGTAACCAAGTAATGCACCAAGACTTAAAAAGGCAAAATGTGGCATACCCGGTACTAAACCCATCACGATTAAAATACCCGAGGCGATAAATAATGATTTCTCGTTACCGAGTTGTTTCTTAAATTGATCGCCCATATTGAGCGATTCATTTTGACGAGTAACAACAATTGCAGTGCCAATTGATAACAGTAATGATGGTAATTGTGCGACTAAGCCATCACCAATGGTCAGCAAAGTATACACTTCCATGGCGTTGCCAAAGCTTAAATCATGCTGGATCATACCAACAAACAAGCCGCCAACAATATTGATGATCAGTATTACAATACCAGCAATCGCATCACCTTTTACAAACTTGCTCGCACCATCCATAGAGCCATAAAAGTCCGCTTCACGGGTGACTTCTTCACGGCGATCTCGTGCTTGCTCTGCACTAATAAAACCCGCATTCAAGTCAGCATCAATGGCCATTTGTTTGCCTGGCATCGCATCTAAGGTAAAGCGTGCCGATACTTCAGAGATCCTGCCTGCACCTTTGGTGATTACCACAAAGTTGATGATAATCAAAATCAAAAACACCACTAAACCAACCGCGTAGTTGCCACCAATTACCACTGAACCAAAAGCTTCAATAACTTTACCTGCGGCATCACCACCGTTATGACCTTCAAGCAGCACCACCCGGGTACTGGCAACATTTAGTGCCAAACGCATAATCGTTGCAATCAATAGCACTGCTGGAAACATACCAAATTCAACAGGCTTCATGGTGTAAACTGTCACTAACAACACCACTAATGCTAAAGCTATATTAAACGAGAAAAGAATGTCGAGTAAAAATGGCGGTAACGGTAAAATCACCATACCCAACGCAGCGAGCACCAGCAAAGGTGTACCAACACCTTTTAAATACTCTTTTTTATCTTTATTAAGTTGTTGTAATACAGCTTTAAATTCCATAATTCTACAATTTCAAAAAATTGACACTAAACGGAATTTGCAATAACTATTCCAAGTTATTAATTACTAGCTTAAAAGAATACTGATTATTCAAATCAATACTTATAGGCATCTGGAATTGGGAGTGTTTTATTCAATTTTGTAGGGCGTTTACCACGGCCTTTTTGAAAGCGTTTAAGCTGAAATACATAAGCTAAAACTTGTGCGACTGCAGTAAATAGTTGGTCAGGGATTTGCTCTCCTACTTCGGCGGTATGATACAGTGCTCGAGTTAGCATGGGGGATTCAAGGATGGGTACCTCGTTACCAATGGCTATTTTCCTAATTTGCATCGCCATCTCATCAATGCCTTTGGCAACGACTATCGGCGCGCCAGCGCGCTCTGTGTCGTACTTTAATGCCACTGAGTAATGGGTAGGGTTGGTGACAACTACATCGGCATCTGGCACATCCTGCATCATGCGTCGCTGCGACATTTGTCTTTGCGTTTGTCTTATACGCGCTTTAATTTGCGGATCACCTTCAGAATTTTTATATTCATCTTTGACTTCTTGTAGAGTCATTTTTAATTCTTTGTGATGTTTATGACTTTGATATGGCGCATCAATCGCAGCAATAATGGTTAAGGTGCAGGTCAGTCCTAAAAACATCCATGCGAGTATCTCTAAGGCATGAATGATATTGCCCGGCGCACTTTCAATACTCAGATGAAGAATTTCATCAAAGAAGGTGTTGATCAAAAAGATAGCAAAGCCAGCTACTACCACAAACTTTAAAATCGATTTCACCAACTCGACGCCCGCTTGTGGACCTAACATCCGCTTTATACCTTTTGCTGGTGACATTTTACTGGCTTTAGGTGCTGCCGCCTCCCAACTAAAGTTAAAACCACCTAACAAGGTATTACCTATGATACCCGCCAGCACAATAATAAACACAAACATCGCCATCGGAAACACTAGCGCATCGGCCACCGCTCCCCACACAGAAAACATTTTAGTGGTATCGTACGTTTCATTACGGTTCAAGCTGAGCATGCGACCCATTATATTATACAGTCCCTTGCCAATCTCAGGTCCGTACATAAGTAATGAAATGGCTGAAAAAATAAGTACAAACATGGTGCCAAGCTCTTTTGAGCGCGCAACTTGACCTTTCTTTTTCGCGTCGCTTACTTTTTTCCCCGTGGGTTCTTCGGTTTTTTCTTGACCTGAATCTTCAGCCATCACTCTCTCCTATGGGGAACAACCAACTAAAGTACACATTAACTCAATCATTTTTAACCATTGAAATTCAAATTGAGTAACAAAGTTACCTAAGGTTGCCCAAATAATGACTAAACCTGCAACCAAGGTAAACGGAAAACCGATTGAAAAAATGTTTAACTGCGGTGCTGCACGGGTCATCACACCAAACGACATATTAATCACCAGCATAGCTGTTAAAGGCGCCAAAGATAGCACCAAGGCGGTAGTAAACATCCAGCCGCCCCACGTCACTATGTCCCAATAATGATCAACCGCCCACCAATTACCGTCGATTGGCAGCACTTCAAAGCTATGCACTACCATTTGGATCATCATTAAATGGCCATTAAATACAAAGAATAATAGCGTGGCTAGAATCAAATAAAACTGCCCAACAGCAGGCACACTCATACCATTAGAGGGATCAACAACTGAGGCGAAACCAAGACCAGTTTGCATTGCTAATATTTGCCCTGCTAACACAAAAGTATTCAACATCAATACAGAAGCAAAACCTATCGCAACACCGATTAACATTTGTTGAATAACTACCAAGATCATCTCAAAAGAGAATAAGTTATTAAATGTCGCAGGCGGAAGTACTGGTACAACTAAAAAGGTAATCATTACCGCTAGACCCATCTTGATCCGCGTAGGCACATTTTTAGCACCCAGCCCCGCCATGATCATAATCATCGAGCTGATCCGTACTAGTGGTAACAAAAAGTCACTCAGCCACTGAATAATGACTGAAAAAGGAAACTCCATACTAGCCTGCTATCTCTGGGATGATAAGCACTAAACGAGTGAAAAAATCCATTAACTCTTGCGTTAACCAATGCCCTCCAGCAATTAACGCACTGATGGTAATTAATAAGCGCGGCAAAAAGCTTAATGTTTGTTCATTGATTGATGTAGCAGCTTGAAAAACGGCAACCACTAAACCCACTAATAAACCTGGTACCACAATTGCGGAGACTAACTTAATAACTAAAAACAAAGAATCGCTAAGTATGTCAACAAAAATTTCCGGTTCCATGGTCCCCTCCTAACCTTTGTAGGCAAAGTATTGTATTGCCATATCAAGTACCTAAGCCAAAACTCTTCGCTAAAGTGCCCATTACTAAACTCCAGCCATCGACAAGTACAAACAACATAATTTTAAACGGCATAGACACAATCATCGGCGAGAGCATCATCATACCCATGGCCATTAAAACTGACGCAACGACTAAATCGACTATCAAAAATGGAATAAAAAACATAAAACCAATAATAAATGCAGTTTGTAATTCACTGGTTATAAATGCGGGGATCAATACAATTAATGGCGTCGCTTCAGGTGAGTCTAACTTGTCATACCCAGCAATTTTAGCGAAGGTTTCTAAATCTTTTATGCGCACCTGTGAGAGCATGAATTCCTTCATCGGCTCTTTGGCAAGTTCAAGCGCTTGAATCGAGGTCACCTGCTCATTTAAATATGGCTCAATGGCTTGCTGATTCACTTTTTGATAAACCGGCGTCATTATAAAAATACTTAGAAATAGCGACATACCTAACAATATTTGATTCGATGGTGTTTGTTGCAAACCAATTGCTTGGCGTAAAATAGCCAGTACTACAATAATGCGAGTAAATGAGGTCATCATGATCACCGCAGCGGGTATAAAGCTCAACGCGGTCATAATAGCCAGTACTTGCAAGGTTACAGAGTAATCTTGCGAGCCATCTGGATTAGTCGTAATACTTAGCGCTTCAATGCCTTCGGCGTTAACTGAGGGAATAAAAACTAATGCAAAAAGTATAAGCAGCCACTTAGTCATATTATTAATTCTTTTTA
Source organism: Pseudoalteromonas sp. SG41-5 (assembly GCF_014164495.1). Taxonomy (NCBI): domain Bacteria; kingdom Pseudomonadati; phylum Pseudomonadota; class Gammaproteobacteria; order Alteromonadales; family Pseudoalteromonadaceae; genus Pseudoalteromonas; species Pseudoalteromonas sp. SG41-5. Next base: position 49,846 of record NZ_JACJFH010000010.1, read on the forward strand.
ATGTGGTTAGTTTGTGGGTTTAATAGCTTGCCAAAACGTTGTGCTAGGGCTGGCAACTCTTTTTCTGTTAACGGGGTTTCTAATTTATGCAGGTAGTTAATACTATGCGGCGTTACACCTAATAAATGCTGACAATTATCAATTTCGACGACCATTAATCGCTCTCGCGCACTTAATGGTAAACTACGCACCACTTTAAATTCGTCGGTATTTGCTAAATTGGGGTTTAGTTTTTTAACCAAAAATGCCAGTACCACAATCAGTACTAGCACCATGATTAAAGACATTACCATTGAGAGTAAGTCGCCCATAGGTGTCGCTGCGGGCAGTGCTGAGCTTGCTGCAGTCGATAAAAAAAGCCAACTGCTCATCGCAGCTTTTTGATCCGTTCAACTTGGCTGATCACGTCAGTGAGGCGGATACCAAATTTATCATTAACTACGACGACTTCACCGTGCGCTATCAATGTACCATTAACTAATACATCCAGTGGTTCACCGGCAACACGATCAAGTTCAACAACTGAACCTTGGTTAAGCTGAAGTAAGTTACGAATATTGATTTTTGAACGCCCAACTTCCATCGAAATAGTTACCGGGATATCTAAAATTGTATCGAGTTTGCGTTTTTCTTCGCCACTCATTTCATGTCTAGTATCACTTAACTCGTCAAGTTCAGTTACTTTGGCACCGTCAGAACTGTCGGTTCCTTCGGCTTCGGCTAAAGCAGCCGCCCATTCGTCCATTGTATCTTGGTCATCACTCATACTATTAAACCTTTTAATTCTCTTACCAGTCTAAATCTACGCCTTCTGAAAGGTGTAGATCATCTTCTAGTTCTGCTAATTCCGCATCTGAATCAAGCTTTTTGCCACCTTTTGTAAAGACATGCAACTCTGATTTGACTGATTCAGGACGTCTAATTTTTTCACTAATTTGCAGCGCAACGTTATCACGAGAACGACCCATTTTCGCCCTAAAGGTCGGCAGCTCTTCGACAAACACCGTTATGTGCTCTGGCATTTCAACAGGAATAATATCCCCAGCCTTAAGCTCCATAATTTGCGCTAAGGTTAAATCAACTTCAAGCAGTTGTGTTGATATTTCAACTTCAACATCCATAATTTCATCACGTAAGGCTTTGCTCCAACGTAAATCGGTATCTTCAGTATCTGATTGCACACCAGCATCGAGTAATTCACGAATAGGTTCAAGCATTGAATACGGCAATGCGATATGGAAATCTCCGCCACCGCCATCCAGCTCAATATGGAATGAACTGATCACTACTACTTCGGTGGGGCTGACGATATTCGCCATTGCTGGATTAACTTCTGAATCAAGATATTCAAAAGACACGTCCATTACCGGCGCCCATGCTTCTTTGTAATCTTCAAAGATTATTTTTAATAGCATTTGTACAATACGGCGCTCAGTAGGCGTAAATTCACGACCTTCTATTTTCGCATGATAGCGACCATCGCCACCAAAAAAGTTATCAACCAAGATAAACACTAACCGTGCTTCCATGGTGATTAATCCAGTACCTTTAAGAGGACGAAAGCGCACCATGTTAAGACTGGTAGGAACAAATAAAGTGTGGATATATTCACCAAACTTTATCATTTGTACGCCATTGATAGAAACCTCAGCAGTGCGGCGCATCATATTAAACAAGCTAATTCGCATGTGTCGAGCAAATCGTTCGTTCACAATCTCCAGAGTCGGCATGCGACCACGAACAATACGATCTTGTGAAGAAAAATCGTATTGTAGCGTATTACCGCTGCCATCATCACCGTCCTGTAGATCCTCCTCTTCGACTTCATCGACACCATGCAACAGGGCATCGATTTCATCTTGGGATAATAAATCGCTCACGCTGACCCCTTATTGCATTACAAAGCCGGTAAACAACACCCGCTCGATTACTTTACTTCCCTCTACGTCCATTAACGCCGCTTGTACTTTATCAAGCGCTGCTACTCGCAGGGTTTCTTTTCCTTCGCTAGTGCCCAGTTCATCTGCGGTGGTGGTTGAAAACACACCAAGCAATGTACCTTCAATTAGTGGAATATGCTTTTTCGCCGTTTCTTCATTCACATCACCGCGCACTAGTAATTGCACTTTTATTTGCACAATACGGTCACGACTGGCACCTGGTACGTTAAAAATAAAAGGTCGAGGCATCGCAACATATAAAGCACTGCCAACCTTTGCACCACTGCCACTTGCCTCTGCAGTTTCAGTTGCTGGTGCAACCGATTCGTCTGCAAGTGTTTCAGGTGCAGCGTCTGAGCCTGACATCAAGAAAAAGCCAGCGGCACCACCAATTACCAATACCGCAGCAATAATAATTATAATCAGCTTTTTTTTACTTTTACTGCCATCTTCAATTTCTAAATTTGCTTCTTCAGCCATGCCGCTTTCCTTTATGCCTTGATAATAGCGATATTACGAGTGTCACCGCGCACCATCAAGTTATTTATTTTTATAGTCTTATACCTCATATAATAGCAGGTGTTAGGCATAGTAATCTATTGATGATGAAGATTGTTGCCCAGAGCCGCGAATTGGTTGCTGAGTTAATGCAGTTTCCTCTTCATTTTGTTGCTGATTTGCCTGTTGACCACGACCATTTTGTTGTCCGTCACCACCAGTATCACTTTGACTATTCCCCTGCTGGATACTGCTTTCACCCAGTTCAATTCCCTGCTGCGCTAACATTTCCCGTAATCTCGGCATTGATTGCTCAAGGGCTTCTTTGGCTTGCTGATTTTGCACCACAAAGTTAATGTGAGCTTGTTCTGCATCGCTACGAATACGAATTTGCATACTGCCCATTTCTGGCGGATCAAGACGTATTTCAGCTTCTTTATTATTAATGCTTAACAATGCACTTACTCGTTCTTGCAGTAACTTGGCAGCATCACTTTTCATGATATTCAACGCTTGTAACGTAGTTGGATCAATATTTATTTGTCTTGTCTGTGATGTAGGACTCGCTTGCTGAGCATGCATTACTTGCATATCAGTCAAGGCTTGTTGATAACTTTGCTCACTCCCTTCTACAGCCGTGGCTGTTGTAACTGCAGTGGTTAATCCGGTGAGCTGGCCAAACAATTGATTTACACGTGCCAATGTGTTGTCGCGCACAGGGTTTTGCTCTGCTTTAATATTTTCAGCAAATTGCTCGCTTTTTAGAACATTATCTTGTACTGCCAGTTTCACTTCTTGCTCTTTGCTTGCAGCCTTTATAAGTGCATCTTGTGGCGCAGATACTTTATTTGTATCTGATTTAGCGGTGCTGCTATTGGTAGTTGTAGTGCTTGCTAAATTATCTGCCATTGACTGAACCGTCAATTGAGCTTTTGACTCAGTCCTTTTTTCAGTACTCTCTGGCTGGGCTAATTCAGTAATCGCCTTATTTATCTGAGTTAATAAAGCCCCTTTGGGCTGCTCATTGCTCACAAAATTTTGTAATCGCTGGCTTAATGCCTGCTTTTGCACAGGGCTTAACAGCGAAATATCTTTACTTAGTTGAGTTAGCTCTGCGGTGTTCATTGTCGCAACTGCCGTGGTAGGTTTTGCAACTTCTTTACTATTAAGCGCTACAAATTCAGCCAGCATTTTTTTTAAGTCTGTTATGTTAGCCGGTAATGGATCTTGCTGACGAATGACATCAACCTGAGTTTGCAGCTGTTTTTGCTGCTCCGGTGTTAAGCTCGCCAACAGTGGATTTTCATTTTTTTGCACAGTTGTCGTTGAGTTAAGTAATACCTTGCTGATTTGCTCTAATACAGCACTATTATTATGCTTTGACTGTTCAGCTGCTTTTTCTGATACATCAGTTTGAGAGCTTGAAGCAACACCTTTAACCGCTTCAGCGTCCATTGCTACTTCAGTGGCACTTTTGATTGCTTGTTTAGCGTTAGCAGTAACGTTAGTAACTGCTGCATCTGCAGTTAGTGCTGCGCTCTGTTGAGGTTTTCCTTGCTGAGCAAGCATAGCGTCGGAACCTTTAGCTAATACTTCACTGTCTTGTGGTTTACCTTGGCTTGTATTTGCAGCAGCAATTATTTGAGCTGCGTCATTGTCAACTTGCCCGCTTTTTAACGTAGTTGTAGTCGCAACTGCTTGTTGGATTGTTGGCTGCATTGCCATCGCTTTATTTTGCGATGTCTCTTTTGCGACTTGAATATCATCAATAATAGGAGTAACTGCATCATCAGGCGGAGTGCTCCCCTTTAGCTGAAGTTGTTTATCAATTGCCTCTGCCAGCACCGTTTTTTCTGTAAGTAACGATGGTTTTAGCTGTTTATCGACTAATTGTGCAATCGGATCATCAGTAGCAGGAGTCTCTGTATCAATAATAGGCGTAACATCATCAATTGGACGGGCTCCAGTGACTTTAACAAGCGTAGGGTCTATTTTTTCCTCGCTGTATTTCCCCAACTTTGAAAGTAATGAGGAATTTTCGACAGTTGGCGTATTATTTACCCGAGTGTCCATGTTATTAGCCGCCGTTATTTGCGCAAGCATTGCATCACCAGACATCGCATTTTCATCACTGTTGTCAGCAGACGTTTCTTGTGCTTTTTCAGCAACAATTACGGCTTCAGCTGAACGAGGCTCAGCACCCGTTGAATTAACCTTGGTAGATGTTTCCGCAGCATTGTTGGCACTTTGTAATTGGCTAAAAAAGCCACTATCAGTACTTTCTTTATCTGCTGCTGCACCACCTTTGGCACTGTCTTTTTTATTTAACTGAACATCCTGCTCAGTTGAGATAAACACTGAAAGATCACTAATAGCCATAATTCACCTAGATTAAAAGTGGCAATTTGCCGCCGCAGTTTGCCAGAATAAATACTTATTACATTAAACAAGCAAATAATATGCCTAAGCTGATTTGAATTAATAAATAACCCTTTTTTGGGCAATAGACTATAAAACGCGACGTCTTTGGTAAAATTGATTTGCGGAAAATTCATCAAGCATTTTTTGTTCATTTTTTTGTGCGATCACATTCGCTTTAAGTTGCTGTTTTTCTATTAACTTAGCAACCGCTTTAGCCTTAATCTGCTGTTTAAGCCATAAACTTTGGCGTTGTGAGACAACTTGTTTAGCGGTACTGACAGTATTCGCTTGTTGACGAATGGCTTCTTCGATTTTGGCAATGAAAGCATGATATTGACTAAACCCGGCGCTACTTAAACCGGACTTTCCTTTTACATGTAATTGCTGAGTATATTCTAAGCGAAAGTTATTCAAGCCTTGCAATTTTTGTTGATTGCCTTGCAAGTTTTGCTGCGCTTGTAAATAATTTATCCGTAAAGCTTCTTCTTTATCATTTTCTATTTTCAGCAATAAACTGAGCTTATTGGTTGCCATTATGCTTGTCCTAATAATTGCGCAAGCCCTTGTAGGCCATCGTCATAGCTGATCACATCCTTCATGCCTTGTTGTAAAAATGCATTCACTCTTGGCATCATATTAATGGCCTGATCAAGCATTTGGTCGGTGCCTTTTTGATAAGCACCTAAAGTAATCATATCTTTATTTTGCTGGAACATTGAATACACTTGTTTTAACACTCGCGCTTGTTGCATATGTGCTTCTGAGACAACTTGTGGCATCACCCGTGAAATCGATTTTTCTATATCAATAGCAGGATAATGACCACTGTCAGCGAGCTCTCTGGATAACACGATATGACCGTCTAAAATGGCTCGCGCCGCATCAGCAATCGGATCTTGCATATCATCCCCTTCACTCAGTACAGTAAAAAACGCTGTGATAGAGCCTTGCCCTTCGCCGCCATTACCAGCACGTTCCACCAGCGCGGGTAGCTTTGCAAACACTGAAGGCGGATAACCTTTAGTCGCTGGTGGTTCACCAACCGCAAGCGCTATTTCGCGCTGCGCCATGGCATAACGCGTTACAGAATCCAGTAGCAATAAAACATTTAAACCTTGATCGCGAAAGTACTCCGCGATAGTTACCGCACTTTCACAGCCTTTTAATCGCATTAATGGTGATGCATCAGCGGGCGCGGCAACTACGACAGAACGTTTACGCCCTTCCACACCGAGTATTTCTTCGATAAATTCTTTTACTTCGCGGCCACGCTCCCCCACTAAACCAACAACTATTACATCCGCTTCTGAGCCTCGGGTCATCATACCCAGTAATACCGACTTACCCACGCCTGAGCCTGCAAATAGCCCCATGCGCTGGCCTTGGCCAACAGTTATCACTGAATTAATAGCGCGTACGCCAACATCCATCGGCTGCGTAATTGGTCGTCGAGATAATGGGTTAATGGAATTTTGTGCAAATTTTAAGTAATGCTCTGCTTTAATAGCTCCAAGCCCATCCAACGGACGCCCTAAGCCATCAACAACACGACCAAGTAAACACATACCAACAGGCAGTCCGGTATCATTTACTTGTGGGATAACTCGCGCACCAGGTAGTACACCAGAAATATGGTCATTTGGCATCAAGTAAAGCGTCTGGTCATTAAAACCAACAATTTCAGCATCAACAAAACCATGCATGGTTTCAATTTTACATTGGCTGCCAACTGGCGCGCGTAATCCTTTCGCCTCTAATGTTAACCCTACAACACGGGTTAAAATTCCCGCAACAGCAGGCGTTGGACTATGAATATGTTTTTGATACTGTTGTAAACGTTCACTTAATGGGCGTGGTTGAGAACTCATTGCAAACCAAAAATAGCGTTAGATACCACTACTATGCAAAAAACTATCCAACGTTTCTTTGACGCGGGTTTTTATAGTCATATCAATAGATGATTGTGGTGTTTTTACTTGGCAACCACCGCGATCTAAAGTCGGCTCTGCAACTAACTGCCAATGGTTTTCAGCTAGTGCAGCTTCACCATAACTATTTTTAACCAGTTCAATGTCTTCAGGGTGTAAATGAATACGCACACTTTGCTGCTCATTGGCTAACGCATCGATACACTGCTTTAAACTTTGCAAAATAATTTCAGGGGAGGTTTTAATTTCTTGATAAACTAACGCTTCGGTTAGCATTACGGTTAACTGTACAAGTTGCTTTTCGGCGTCATCATCGACTTTAGCTAATGGCGCTGACAAACTATCCAACAATGCTTTTAGACCCGTTAGCTGTTCTTCAATCAGTGGTTTTACTTCTTCTTGACCTTGTGTTTTACCAAGCTCAATGCCTTCTTTATAACCGGCTTCTTTTCCCTCACCTACGCCTTTTTCAAAACCATCAATATAACCCTGCTCGTGGCCTTGTTTTAAGCCTTCTTCGTAGGCATCTTGACGAATTCGTTCCAGCTCAGCCATCGTTAACGAAGGCAGCTCAGGCTCTTCGGGCTCTAGTGCTTGTTCACTTTCTTCAAGCTCTTTACGATATAAATCGGCCAGCGGTGTACCAAACGCCGTTGAACGACCATCGAATTTTCGAGTGTCTTGCGTAACATCTGGAATTGGCCAGTTTTCTAATAATTCATCAACTGCTTCACTGGCACGTAAAGGACGACCTTGATATTGAGTAGGTTTGCTCATGGTTTACAAGAACTCCTCACCACCACCACCACCAAGCATAATTTCACCTGAATCAGCGAGACGACGTGCCGTAGATAAGATCTCTTTTTGCGCGGCTTCAACTTCGCTGATCCGCACAGGTGCCATTGCTTCTAAATCATCAGCAAGCATCTCTGCAGCCCGTTTTGACATATTGCCGAGGATTTTCTCTTTCAATGCATCATCAGTGCCTTTGATGGCTTTCATCAGTACATCTTGTTGGACTTCACGCAAGATAGCTTGAATACCACGATCATCAACATCCATTAAGTTTTCAAATACGAACATTAAATCTTGGATTTGTTGCGACATCTCTTCGTCATGCTCGCGGATTGAATCCATCAACTGACCTTCAATATTGGTATCGAGGTAGTTCATAATATCAGCCGCCGCTTTCAAACCGCCCATTTTCGCAGCTTGCGCACCAGCTTGTCCGGCAAATTGTTTTTCCATGATCTCGTTCAATTCTTGTAAAGCCGCAGGTTGAACTTCTTCAAGGTTGGCGATGCGCATGGTTAAATCTAAGCGCACTTTTTCAGGAAACTGCGCTAAAATTTCGGCCGATTGCTCAGGCTCCAAATACGATAAAACGATAGTTTGTATTTGCGGATGCTCATTGCGAATAATATTGGCAACTTGCTTTGAGTCCATCCATTTCAATGAATCAAGACCCTTGGCACCAGATCCCATAACAATTTGATCTATCAGGCTTGCCGCTTTATCTTCACCAAGTGCCGCAGTAAGCGCTTTTTTGATAAAATCTTCTGATTGGAAGCCAATCGTACTAAAGCTTTGTATTTGTTCTATAAATAAATTGTGCACGGCACTGATTTTGGCTTGCGATAGATCATCTATCGCCGCCATTGCCATACCCACTTTTTGCACCTGTTTAGGTTCAAGGTGCTTTAATATTTGCGCTGCATCTTCTTCGGATAAGCTTAGCAATAAAATTGCGGCTTTATCTACACCGTCTAATTTATCAACATCAAACGCTGCTGGCAGTTGTTTTTGTTCTTGATCAGTCATCTTCAGTTAACCACGCTTTCACAACTTGTGAGGAGAGTTCTGGCTCATTTGCTACTAAGGCACGAACAGCTTTTAATAAGTCTTCATCGCCATGTAGGTCTGGTAACTGTAGTGTACCATCACTTGAGAAGCCAACCGAAGCAGAATCAAAATCTTTATTTAGCATATCTAGGGTGTTATCACCAATATCTACACCAGAACTAAGCGCATCATCATCATACTCTTCAAGGGTATCATCTGGGTAAATCAAGCGTTTCAGCATAGGTTTAACCACCGCCATGATTAGCACTATAATAACCAATGCGCCAAGCACTAAACGCACAACTTTCATAAACCAGTTTTGTTCCCACAGTGGTACTTCAATAGCTAAGTCCATCGGTTCACGTACAAACGGTACTGTCACTACTTCTAATGCATCACCACGCTGTAAGTCAAAACCCACACCACCTTGCAGTAAACGACGAATATTTGACAGTGCTTCAACTGAGCGAGGCTCCATAGTCGTTTCACCATTTTCACCCACTTTTGCCACATAATCGACTGCCACAGACACACTAATTCGACGAATAACACCACTTTGCTGACGTGTATGGGAAATAGTAGTATCAAGTTCATAGTTACGTGTCGCCTCTTTATGAGTGCGACTGGGTGATGAACCAGAGCCTGCACCACCTTGACCGGCAACTTCAGGAATATTCGAATCCACTGGGGGCTGATTTGTCAGCGCGCCAGGAATACCGATAGCTAACCCGCCGATGTTGTTTTCTTCAAAAGTGGTTTCGCTGCGTACCGCTGGTAAATCAGGGTTGTAGCGTTTTTGAGTTTCTTCAATCGCGCTAAAGTCCATACTTAAATCGACTTGTGCAGTGTAGTTACCCATGCCAATAACTGGCATTAAGATACCATCTATTTTATCTAGATATTCTTGTTCACGTTTACGTTCAATATCGTATTCTTTACGTGAGCGAGCAGCTAACGCACTTTGCGATCCTGAATTAAGTAATCGGCCATTTTGGTCTGTTACAGTTACTCGTGACGGCTCTAAACCTTGCACTGCTGAACCAATAATATCAACAATGGCGTCCACTTCTTCACTACCGAGCATACGACCACGTTTTAAAGTTAATACAACTGTTGCGGATGGTTTTTTCTCACGACGAGCAAAAACATTTTCTTTCGGGATTGCCAATAATACTTTAGCACGCGTGACATTTTGTAGTTCCTCGATCGTGCGCGCAAGTTGTTGTTCACGACCGTGCTTTAAACGTTCACGCTCTAAACGCTGACTAACACCAAAACCCATATCTTGCATGATAATATCAGTACCCGAGTTCGGCGCTTGCTCAATACCTTCGCGGGTCATTAACAATTTAATATTTTGATATTCATTTTCAGGAACAGAAACCACATTGCCATCAAGTTGATAGTCAATTTTTTGTGCATCTAAAAAATCGAGCGTTTGAATTAGCTCTTCCGTTGGCATTTTTCCAAGTGGACGCATATCTGGTTGACGTGCCCAAATAATCACAAAAATAGCGATCGCTAAACAAATCGCTAATGCAATAATTAAAGTGACCTGACGTAATACATCAACGCCGTTTAATGCACTTAAATAGCCTGACTTTTGTTCTTGTTGATCGTCATTATCAGTTTGGTCGATACCGCCGCCGGCCAAAGCAAGATCTGTTGATTGATTAGATTGCGCCACAATAATTCTCCACTACCTAGTTAAACAGGCATGTTCATGATTTCTTTATAGGCTTCTACAAGTTTGTTACGAACTTGTACAGTGGCTTCAAAGGCAACCGATGATTTTTGTGATGCGATCATCGCATCCGCTAATGACACATTTCGGTCGCCCATTTCAACCGCTACGACTTTTTGTTTTGCATCAGCTTGAAGGCCATTCACGGTATTGAGTGCATCACTTAACAAATCGCCAAATTGGGCGCTCGAAGTAGGCTGCGCCTGCGTCGGTAATTTGTTTACTTGATTACTACGACCAGCTTCGAGAGCCATAGATTGCATTTCTTGAAATAATGCGCTGTTTTGAATTTTCATAATTGTCTCTGACGATGCAGTTTACTAATAACTTAATAAAGCACAAAGCATGCCAACTAATAAATTAATTAATATCAATAGCTTGAGATGTGTTTTTGTTGTCAGAGTTTTGACAAGTTTACGCCCAGCAAGGCTGAGCGTAAATTAAATAGTGAAGGAAAACAAAAATTATAGAGGCTTAAGCAGGTAAGGTGATCCCCAAATCACGCATTTGTGCCAATTTATAACGTAATGTTCGTGGGCTGATCCCTAATGTTTCAGCTACATCTTTACGCTTGCCTTGACAACGATTTAGGGTCTCTAAAATAATTCTATGCTCTTTATCTTTAAGTTCATCTTTGTAACTTCCCGAATCCAAGCTTGGTAATTCTTCACGCAGCTGATTGCGTTCTGCTGTCGCTTTTATTGCTGGCGCTTGCAGATCATAATAAGCATCATTAGTTGGTGAACTTGTAACCGCCGAAGTAGTGTTTTCTGGTGCTGAATTAACCGGCACTAAACTTGCTGATAAAGCCGCAGTTAGAGGAGTCTGGGTTAAATTTTCAATAAAAATAGCACTTTCGTCAATCATATCACCGTGGCGTAATATCAACGCACGCTGGATCACATTATCCAGTTCACGCACATTACCTGGCCAAGTATGAGCTAATAATTTTTTCTCTGCCGGTTCGCTAAGTACAGCGATAGGCTCTTTGCTTTTATTGAGATGACGTTCAATTAAATGCTTTGCCAACACGACAATATCGCCTGGACGTTGACAAAGTGGACGCCACATCAACGGAAATACATTTAACCGATAATATAAATCTTCTCTAAACTGGTGCTTAGCCACAGCCTCTTTTAAATCACGGTTACTGGTAGCCAAAATACGCACATCTAGCTTAATAGTTTTGCGACCACCTAAACGTTCAACTTCGCGTTCTTGTAATACACGTAGTAACTTAGCCTGTAGGCCTAAATCCATCTCAGTGATTTCATCAAGTAAAATTGTGCCACCTTGTGCTTGCTCAAATTTACCCGGACAAGCTTGAATCGCACCAGTAAACGCGCCTTTCTCGTAGCCAAATAATGTAGCTTCGAGCATATTTTCAGGGATCGCAGCACAGTTTATTGCGACGAATGGCTGCTCTGCGCGATCTGATTTATCATGGATAAAGCGTGCGAGTACTTCTTTACCTGAGCCACTAGGACCAAGCACCATCACACTGGCATCCGATTTAGCAACCCGACTTGCAAGTTCTAATAGCTGAATGCTACTCGGATCGGCGACAATCGGGCCATCAGTTTCTTTTTCTGGCTCAGGTAGATAGCGGCTTACCATATTAAGTAGCACTTCGGGCGCAAACGGTTTGGCCATATAGTCAATTGCCCCTAACCGCATAGCCTCAACAGCATCATCAATAGTCGCATACGCTGTCATCATTAAAACCGGTAGATCAGGGTAATTAAGATTTATGCTGCGCAGTAAATCAAGACCACTCATCGCGCCCATTTGCACATCGCTCACGACCAGCGAAAAGCTGTCTTTTTTAAGTAGCACCATAGCTTGCTCGGCACTGTCAGCCGCAACGCAATCTATTCCAGACATTTCAAGCGTATCAATCAAGGCTTCACGAAGCCCTGCATCATCTTCAACCACTAAAATCGTGTTGTTCATATTGCCTCCGCCGATGTTGACTTTGTACAAATAGGTAACAGTAAACTAAAGCAGGCTCCGCCTTGAGCATTGTTCGTTACTGCAACTCGTCCTTGGTGTGCATTTGCGACTGAACTAACTACCGCTAAGCCTAAACCTGTGCCTTGGCTTCGGGTAGTAAAAAATGGTTCAAATAATTTATCAAGTAAGCTTAAATCGACCCCAGGGCCATTATCACTTACAGTAATACACACTAGCTCGGGGTCACTCGCATCCCGCTGCGCACTTAATTGAACGAGTGCATTACTGCCAATGACTTGAATACTATTGTGAATAAGATTTTGAATGGCACTGGCAAGCGCAGTTTTATTGCCCATTATCTCGATATCAGGCTCAGGTAAACTGACCTGAAGTTCACTATTATTAAGTGCGACCATAGCATCAGCGCCAGTTTTCACTTCAGTTAATAATTGCTGCATGGAAACATGTTCAACAACTTGCTGATCGCCACTTTTTGCGAACAACAACATATCGTTTACTTGGGTTTCGAGATCTTTTAAACGCGACATTAACTTAGTATGAAAATTGCCTCGCGAGCTTTCGGGTAACCGCTTTGAACCTAAATTAGCGGCATACAAAATCGCAGCAGACAGTGGTGTTCGCACTTGATGTGCCAAAGATGCCACCATTTTACCCAATGCACTTAAACGCTGCATATGTGCAACGCGTGTTTGTAGACGACGCGTTTCGGTTAAGTCAGTCATTAAGATTAATTGCCCTGGCTCTGGCGCTAATGCCGTTATTTCTAACTTAATTAAGCGTCCATCTTTTAGCGATACTTCATGGCCATCATCTTGTTGGGGCCGAAACGAGCGCTGGATCACACTGAACCACTTTTCACCTTCGAGTGGCTCCCCTAGCATGTCTGTTGCAATTTGATTAGCTTTAGCGATCAAACCGCGACCATCAAGCACCACAACACCCGCAGGCATTGTATCTACTAAATGACTTAACCAACTGGCTTGCTGGCGTAATTCACTTAACTCACCAATGTACTCTTCTTGCAGTAAACATGGGTTATACTGGGTCGCTGTGATAAATTGTGGTTTTAAGACATTAGCTAAGGCCATAATGCATTCTCGTTTACAGGATCTAACTAGCTAAATGCACAAATTGTACCAACAATTATATTGATTAATTTCATTTGCTTAGCGTATAAATAACGCGACAAAAAAATGACAAACTAAAATAAGCAAAGCAAGGAGACACTATGAATTCAACAAATTTATGTCGCTGCCCTTGGCTCGATACCAGTAAAGATGACTATGTTGCCTATCACGATGATGAATGGGGGATCCCAGTATATGATGACCAAACACTTTTTGAATTTATTACTCTGGAATCAGCACAAGCAGGATTAAGTTGGTATACGATTTTAAAGAAACGTGATGGTTATCGTCGTGCATTTTTGGATTTTGATGTAGAAAAAGTCGCACAAATGAACGAGCACGATGTTGAACGATTAATGCTTGATGAAACAATTATACGTAATCGTTTAAAAATTGTAGCAACTATAAATAACGCCAAACGTTTTATTGAAATTCAGCAAGAATTTGGCAGCTTCAGTAACTATCAATGGCAGTTTGTAGGTGGTAAGCCGTTAGTGAATGAGTTAGATAAACTTAGTGACTACCCTGCAATCACAGAGGCCTCAACTGCATTTGCAAAAGATTTAAAAAAACGGGGATTTAAGTTTTTAGGTCCAACCACAGTGTACGCCCATATGCAGGCCTGTGGTATGGTGAATGATCACAGTAATGATTGTTTTCGTAAAGCTGAGATTATTGAAAAATACTAGGTGTTAAGAGCTAGAAAAGTGACTAGGCGCTAGGATCCTAAATCTAGCGTCTAGGAATTAATGGCTGAAGCCATTTCCTACAAATGCTTAACCCACATATAAGCAGGCTTCAGCCACGAAAGATTTATATATATTTTTATCTGCTCATTTGATCTCATTCACTTCTCTTTGTGCAAAAGACCTTTAAATGATTGATCCACCACAGAGAACTCCGAGTTCAAAGAGGAAGGGATTAGGGTCCTAGCCCTTCAGCTCCGTGTAGCGCGCAGCGCCTCGGTGGTAAAAATTAAGTAACTATTTGCAAGCACCGAAATGGTAGGTAGTGCTTTAGCGCGTCAATGAACTTATCACCGTAAACGACGACCACACTCTGTAATTACTGATATTGCGAAGTAAAATATTAGCAACTTAGCACGTGTTAATCTCGTGATAGGTTATATTTTTTCATTTTTTCAACTAAGGTTGTGCGGCGTACACCCAAGATCTCCGCAGCACGCGCTACGACATAATCATAACGCTCTAAGGCCTGAGTGATCAGGCTAATTTCCAGCTCAGCTAAATAATCTTTTAGCTCAATCCCTTCGTCGGGTAAAAGGTCTGCTGATGGCTGAATTGCTTCAACTTCTGGCTCATCGTCGTAATCACTAAAACCAGTACTGAAAATATCATTGAAAGCATCACGCTCCATAAGCTCTTCGGGATATTGTGGTTCATAAGCATCAACTTCAATATAACGATATTTTGCTGGTAGATCGGGAATATCAACCACTTTATCTGGCAACATGATCACCATACGCTCAACTAAGTTCGCTAACTCGCGAATATTCCCCGGCCATGTGTGCTCTTTTAAACTATCAATTGCCCGCTCAGTAAACTTAGCGGTAGTACCACTTTGCTCATTAATACGGCGCATTAACTCTTTTAATAATAATGGAATATCATCAGCACGTTCTGCAAGAGATGGGTTTTCGATAGGAAAAACATTGAGTCGATAATATAGATCTTCGCGGAAACTTCCTTGCTCTATCATTTGTTCAAGATCACGGTGTGTTGCAGCAATCACCCGCACATCGGCTTGAATTGGTTTTGTACCACCAACCCGCTCATAGCTGCGCTCTTGTAACACTCGTAATAACTTTACTTGCATTTGTAGCGGCATATCGCCAATTTCATCTAAAAACAGCGTCCCACCTTGGGCAAGTTCAAAGCGGCCTTTACGCGCTGAAATAGCACCAGTGAACGCGCCTTTTTCATGACCAAATAACTCACTTTCTAACAGCTCCGCAGGTATCGCCCCACAGTTAACCGGTACAAATGGCCCTGTATTACGTTTTGATAGTAAATGAACATTACGAGCAACCACTTCTTTACCAGTACCTGATTCGCCTAAAATTAATACATTAGCGTCCGTTTTAGCAACTTGTTCAATTAAAAAGCGTACATCTTTAACCGCTTCAGTTTCACCAACTAAGCCATCAAAGGTTTTGTGCGGTTTTGCGTGTTTATGCTCATTTGGTAACATCCGTTGATACTGTTGGCAATCATGCAGTAATTGAGTCGTTACATCATGGTTAAAAGGTTCACAGATAAGGCCAACTACATTGGCAATGCTCAACAGTGGTTTAAGGGTTTCACCAATTAATAGAAATGGTATTGTTGGATGGCGCTTGATCACGCTTTCATGATCTAAGCTTTGCAATGCACCGAGGATCACCATACATGATTGCTTTTGGTATTTTTCACATTCTTGTTCAAGGCTTGCATCGTCAAGCAGTTGCACTGCCTCACCAATAAAGGTAAGCGCAGCATGTAAACCAATCGCACGATTATTATTATTGTCTAAAATCAAGATCATTATTTAGCGAACCACAGTTACTACAAGCTATTAATAATTTAAATTGTAAGCGAGTTTGACAGGGATGCAAGCACAAAGCGGCAGTTTTTTGACATAGATGCCAAAAAACAGACACTAAGCTAATTGCAAGTAATACTTAAGAATTACTGTTTTATCATAGCCGTTATAATAACCCTAAAATAGATTCAGCCGATTGGTTAGCTTGGCCACGCAGTGCTATTGACGCTTGAGCTAAAATATCATTTGATACCTGCTGTGAAACCGCCTGAGCATAATCGGTATCTTGAATTCGACTTTGGCTCGCGGCAATATTTTCTTGCTGAGTACCCAGGCCTTTAATAGTGCTAGCCAATGTATTTTGAAAAGCACCAAGTTCAGCACGCTGGGCGTTAATTTCGTCCGCCGCTTGGTCACTAATATCAATTGCAGCTTGTGCACCTGCTTGAGTAGAAATATCAATTGTTGATATTACTGATGCAAAACTACCATCCGAAGGAGTAACCGTTTGATTTGCATTCGCATCTGGACCAACTTGAAACGACACCGACTGACCATCAAACAAAGGTTTACCTGCAAAATTGGCATTTTCAAACGTCTCTGTAATCTGACTTTGTAATTGCACCACTTCTTCTTGCAAAGCAGCACGGTCATTATCATTTAATGCGCCATTACCTGCTTGAATAGATAATTCACGAATACGCGAGACAGCATCGTTGACACCCGACAAGTTTGACTCGGTCGCTTGCGAATAAGAAATACCATCATAGGCATTATTCACCGCTTGGCTGTAACCGTCTTGCTGGGAGGTTAACCGATCTATAATTTGCAATGCCGCGGCATCATCTGCCGCAGAGTTGACTTTTTTACCCGTAGCAAGTTGCTCTGCAAGCTTGTTACTGGTTTGCTGTGTTTGGTTTAAAAAACTAGTTGCTGGTGATTGAATTTTCATAACAGGCTCCGACACGCTGATTGGTTAAATTATAGCTTAATTTGCCAAATTTTGCACTTTGTACCATTGTTTAATTAAATTAACTTGGCATCGTGCTTGCTAACCTACTCTGTTAATAGGTAAAGTACTGAGCAGTGTATTAAATTTCACTTTTTGCGTATTTAATTTTTTACTATAACTACGCCAATGATAAATAACTTGGGTAAAACTATGTTCGATAACAAAACAATTTTAATTACCGGTGGTACCGGATCATTCGGTAAAAAATACGTAAAAACGTTACTTGAGCGATACAAGCCAAAAAAAATAATTATTTTCTCTCGTGATGAGTTAAAACAATTTGAAATGCAGCAAGACTTTGATCAACCATGTATGCGTTACTTTATCGGTGATGTACGCGACAAAGACCGCTTACGCCGTGCAATGCGTGGAGTAAATTACGTTATTCATGCTGCAGCTCTTAAACAGGTCCCTGCCGCAGAATATAACCCGATGGAATGCATCAAAACTAACATTAATGGTGCTGAAAATGTCATTGATGCTGCCTTAGACAATAATGTTGAAAAAGTCATTGCGCTTTCTACTGATAAAGCAGCCAACCCAATTAATTTATATGGTGCGACAAAATTAGCATCCGATAAATTGTTTGTTGCCGCTAATAATATTGCCGGTGGTAATCGCACCACATTTTCAGTTGTTCGCTACGGTAATGTAGTCTGCTCGCGCGGTTCAGTAGTGCCTATTTTCCAAAAGTTTATTGATCAAGGCCGCGACCATATCCCTATCACCCATGAAGAAATGACCCGCTTTTGGATCAGCCTTCAGCAAGGTGTTGATTTCGTTTTAACTAACTTTGAGAGGATGTTAGGGGGAGAAATTTTTGTTCCCAAGATCCCATCAATTCGTATTACTGATTTAGCAACAGCAATGGCACCAAACCTGCCACAAAAAAATATCGGTATTCGCCCGGGCGAAAAATTACATGAGGTGATGTGCCCTTCTGATTTGTGTTTTGATACCTACGAATTTGATGATCATTTTGTGATTGCACCTGGCATTAAATTTAGTAGTCGCAGCAATAATTTTGATACAAATGCATTAAATGAGTGCGGTAGGAAAGTTGAGATCGGATTTGAATATAGTTCTTTAAGTAACCCCCACTTCTTAACGATAGAAGAAATAGCAGCTTTTAATATTCAGGCACTTTTATGATCCCATATGGAAAGCAATCTATTGACCAAGCAGATATTGATGCGGTACTCAATGTCTTACAATCTGACTGGCTCACGCAAGGTCCTAAAGTACCCGCATTTGAAGCTGGCATTGCTAGTTACTGTAAAGTAAAGCATGGCATTGCAGTAAATAGTGCAACATCGGCGTTACATATCGCATGCCTAGCATTAGGCGTTGGAGAAAACGATATAGTCTGGACATCTCCTATTTCTTTTGTAGCATCAAGTAATTGCGCACTTTATTGTGGTGCTAAGATTGACTTTGTTGATATTGACTTAGATACCGGCAACATGTCGATTAAGGAACTTGAGCAGAAGCTGATCCTAGCAGAAAAAAATAACTGCTTACCTAAAGTTGTAATACCGGTACACTTGGCGGGTCAATCATGTAATATGCAAGCCATTCATCAGCTCGCTACTAAATATGATTTTAAAATTATCGAAGATGCCTCTCACGCCATTGGTGCTAAATATTTAGATAAGCCTGTTGGTAATTGTGAGTTTTCAGATATTTGCGTATTCAGCTTTCATCCTGTGAAAATCATCACGTCAGCTGAAGGCGGTATGGCGGTTACAAATGATGATAATTTAGCAAAGCGTTTAAAAAGATTAAGAAGCCATGGGATCACATCAGATGAAAGTGAAATGACCGATGCAAGCCATGGGCCTTGGTACTATCAGCAAATCGAGCTTGGCTTTAATTATCGAATGACTGATTTACACGCAGCGTTAGGGCTTAGCCAACTAAGTAAAGTTGACGAATTTATTAAGCAGCGACATCACCTTGCTAAAATATATGATACACATCTTAATTTAAATTTGGTTCGTCCATTGCAACAAATTGATACCTGTTATTCCGCTTATCACTTGTACATAATTCAACTTAATAATAGCGATGCAACTCGTCATAAAAACGCTGTAACTCAGCTTCGAGCAGTAGGGATCATTGGCCACGTTCATTATATTCCAATACATTTACAGCCATACTATCAAGCTCTAGGCTTTAAGGCTGGTGATTTCCCTAATGCTGAAAAATATTATCAAGGTGCTATCACCCTTCCTCTTCATCCATCGTTGAAAGAGCAAGAAGTGCATTTTATACTGAACACTCTACAGCAAATCTTAAATTAAAGTTTTCAACCTTTTTGACGATATAAACATATTATTTAATGAACCTTGAGGCAACTATGTTACAAACTCACCCGACTTTCAAACTTGCTTTTATTGGCGGGGGTAACACGTCAGCTGTTGGCTATGTACACTTTTGCGCAGCTCACATGGATCATAAATTTCAAGTTGTTGCCGGTGCCTTTTGTCGTAATCAAGAAAATAATCAAGCTACAGGTATTCATTGGGGGATCCCAGCAGAATGTGTTTACGCAGATTGGAAAGAAATGGTCGAAGCTGAAAAGGGTCACATTGATGCTTTTGTAGTGCTCACTCCAACACCGCATCATTTAGAAGTTTTACAGTATTTATTCGAAAAAAAATTACCCGTAATCTGTGAAAAAGCGATGGTTTGTGGACCACGAGAAATTGCAATTCTTCGCCCTTATTATGATCCAAAGAAACAATTTTTAGCTGTTACTTTTAACTACAGTGGCTATGCAATGGTACGTGAGTTAAAGCATTTAATAAATTCAGGAAAGCTGGGAACAATTCAAAAAATTCATTTAGAAATGCCGCAAGAAGGCTTTCGCCGCCCCCCCGATATCGCGGGAAAAACATCACAACCGCAGGCGTGGCGTCTGCGAGATGCTGAAGTACCAACCATTTGCTTAGATTTAGGTGTTCACCTTCATCACCTAAGTAGCTTTTTATTGGGTGAGGAACCAACTCACACATTAGCCGAATTTAGTAACCACTCTCAATATGCTAATTTAGTCGATGACGTACAAATGCTAGTAAAGTATGCCAGTGGCGTCAAAGGCAGCATGTGGATGTCAAAAACGGCTATTGGTCATCGTAACGGTTTACAGATCAGAGTGTATGGAGATACCGGAAGTGCTAAATGGTTACAGCTCAACCCCGATGAGTTAGAACTAAATTTTAATGATGGTAGGCGAGAGATATTAGACCGAGCGGGTCAGTGCGACTACGCCCACCAATTTAGATATAACCGCATGAAACCAGGCCATCCCACTGGTTTTGTAGAAGCATTTGCAAACTTATACAGCGACATCGCTGAAGATTTACAATGTTTTCAACTAGGGCAAAAAAATAACCAACCATACGTATTTGGTTTAGAACACGCCGCAGATGGCTTAAAGTTATTTGCTGCTGCCAAACGTTCGACACAAACACTTGGCTGGGAAAGCGTGTAATACGCTTAATTACAACTCTCTAGATATGCCTGCTTGATACTCGGTTTATGGATTTTACCCATTTCGGTTTTTGGCAGTCTTTTCATCTCAAACAAAATTCGCGGTTGCTGATAGTCAGTAAGTTCTTTGAATAAATGCATTTGCAACTGCATTTTTGCATTCACTGGCGCAGTATCATTACAAACAAAAGATAATAAAATGACTTCTCCAAATTTATCATCACTTACTCCAAAAGCCGCACACTCAGCAATCCAAGGTAAGTAATTAGTTACCAACTCAATATCGCTCGGGTAAACATTGATCCCGCCCGATTTAATAACTTCTTTTGTTCGACCAACATAATAAAGATAATTATCATCATCCAAATAACCAAGGTCACCAGTAAAAAAATAACCATCACTGTCGTAACTCTGCGCAGTTTGCTCTGGTAAGTTATAATATTGTGCAAACGCAGTTGGTGAGCGACAAGCTATTTCACCGATATTACCATTAGACAAAGTATTACGTTCAGCATCACATATTTTTATTTTCAGATTTGGTAAAGGCTTACCTACACTATTGATCGGTACATTCGGCTCGGTTATATCAAAATCACTGATCACCCCCATTTCTGATGCCCCATAACATTCATGAAAACGGCAATTCAAGGCTAATAACAGTGACTTTTTGTCGTCGCTTTCAAGCGTTGCAGAAGATGATACAACACACTTCAAGCTTGTTAACTGCGCTTTTGCTAACTCTGGGATCAAGGCCTTTAGTTGACTTGAAACAGCAAATAAAAAACTAATTTTATGAGTATTGATTGCATCAAGCCAAGCATTAACTGAAAACTTGGGTAAAATAACTACACTTGCGCCCAACATTAGTGGCATCAGTAAAGAGCGCTGTGCAAGTGAATGATATAAAGGTGTTGAAACCAACACAACATCGCTTTTATCTAATTGGTAATACTGAGCCGTCGCATCAAATGCGCGAACAATTTTAGTCGCTTGAGTAAATACTATTGGCTTAGGTTGACCAGTAGAACCTGAAGTCATGGTAAGAATATAAGGTAAATTGATATTTTCTACTGGAAACTCATCATATTGCGCCGTGGATGCAGACATTACATTGACCAAATCAATCAAGTTATCACTATTGCCACCTATCGTAATTATATTGTCGGTAGCTAAAACATCATTATTAACAAGTTGTTCAGCCACACTTATCCATGCTATAGCATACTCGCAATCAGCTACTTGTAACGCTTTTGATAAAGCCTGTCCTTTAAGAGTTAGTGGTAATGGCGCAAGCGCAATACCCAGTTTAGCCGCAGCTAATAAACAATATGTAAACTCGAGGTTATTTGGACAAAATAACGCAACTTTATGTCCTTGCTTAATTCCTAACTGAGTCAGGCCAGCAGCTAAAGAATCAACCTTATTTATTAGTTGTTGGTAGTTAATTTGGGTCTGTTGATATATACACGCAATTTTCTCAGGTTGAGTAACCGTATGTGATTGAACAAGCTGGTATATATTTTTATTGTGCATTTGGGTCCCACATTACAAAATTAAACTGCTCATCGGCCAAAGGAAATAACTGTTGCGTTACTTTATATTCTTTTGAATGTATTGGTATTGCCACAAATCCCATATAGCTATTTAGCAAATTTACAAATTTGTTGTCTTTGTGGATCACCGCAAGCCAAATAGCATTGGGATGACTCGCTTTACAAAACTCAAGTTGCCATTGTAAGGCGATCATAGCTATGGGCAAGGAAAGATCTTGATTACAAGAAAACCAGCCGCCATATAAATACTTATCTTTATATAAATTATGCCAGATATACAAACTTTGAGATTGCCTACTGCCTTCTCGCTCTGTAATCACAAAGTTAAAACGTGATTGATTAAACCACCATAAATAATGTTCCAATGGCTTAATAGCATTCTGCACAGTCATTCTCACGCTATTGCTAGGTAAGTTTCTAGCCGATAAATAACTATTTATATGGGTATCATCAACTTGGCAAACAACCAAATTATCTGTTAATTCAGTCTTTACTTCGCAGTGCTGCTCAGCAATAGCAAAACAATTTGTTGATATCTTCTCACCGACAAGAGCTTTAGCTATTCGCCGTGCCCCCTCGCCATCAACCGATACTTTTCTTTTGGCTACCAGCAATTGTAATCTTGGTAATTGACTAAGAGCGATATCAATTAACTCTCCTAATCGCAAAAAATCATCAATAGAAACATCATTAATATGGAGGTAGTGACCTAACCACTCCAAGATATCAATATCATTAGTCTGGTTATCCTCAAGAGAAAAAGTAATCGCTGGTGTTTTAGTCGCAGCACATTCATAAAAAGAGGTGCCTAATGCACCCACAAAAAGTGAGGCTCTTTCATAATACTCTTTCAGGCAAGTTACATTCTCTAAAATATTAATATTTGGAAACTCTTGCCCAATAGCATACATAGTATCTTTATTCGTTGCATAGGGACCTACCACTATATCAAAAAGAACATTTGCTTGAATGGCTCTTGGTAATCCATCAAAGATTCTTTTTAGAATAAAAAGATCACCACCGCCACCTAATGAAAATAAAACTCGAACGGGAAGATCTGACTCCGAAGAGTGCTTTTCAACGGTACGATATGTGGGATCTAAAATACAATAATTCGGGCCTAAAAGACGAACGCAATCAGTCGGTACTAGCGATTCATAACGGCTCTTTGTATTCGGTCCTACCCATTTATAATCAATCAAAAAATCGCAAGTATGTTGTCGCTCGTTATCATCAATAACGGTTAAGGTAAAACCGGATTTCTTTATCAACTGCTCGTATTCATGCGGTAAAGTATAACTATCAACTATTAAATGCGATAAACTATTCTGATGCATATAATTAATTGTTAAAAGTGCGTCCTCTTCATAATTTTGCCAATGAACATCAGCCACTTTAAAATCTGCATACAGCGTTTGGCTAAACTGACATAAATCATCAAGAATTATGTGGACACCTAATTGATGCTGTTTTAATGCAGAAGCCAAATGTTTCATTCGCATTAAATGACCAATGCCATTGTCTTGCTTATTAGTGATACGAATTGCAAACATAATTATTGCTTTGCCATAACCATATCAACAAATCCACTCACATAATTCGTCTTTGGATCAAGCAATTCCTGAGGTTCAATTTTTATACCGAAAGTCAATTCAATCTGCATTACTAATGTCAGAATCTCAAATGAATCCAAAGCTATATCATCCTTGAATGAAAGCTCTAAAATATTATCAATATCAACAGCGCAACCTCTGTCTGTAAAAAACTGATATAAAAAGTTAATAAGTTGATTTTTCATTAATGAGAACCTTTTGGAATACAATACAAAACGGTGCTTAACCCTAAATGTTCATGTACTCGTAAATACATATCGTAATTAGGCTGCAATTGATCGATAAATTGAGGGAGTTCCCATAAATCTTTCGGTTTATGGTAAACACAAATAGCTAGCACAGGCTGTTGGGTTTGAATTAAACTTTTGGCACCTTCAAGAGCAGCTAATTCGGCCCCCTCTATGTCCATTTTTATATAGTTTATATCCATAGCTTGACAAGTTGAGTCTAAATCAACAACAGATACTGAAGAATCATTTATAACTTCACTTTGTATAATATTGCTGGAGCTTGTTTGCCCTTGATTAAAATTAAGTAAATCAACACATTTCCAAACCCCCGAAGGGAATGCTTGAAAAGAAATTTCAGGATTATTTTTCTTTAGCCTGTTTTGTGTATTTGTAAGTGTTTGATAATTATTTGTATCGGGTTCAAATGAGGAAATATGCTCAAGTGTTATAATATTTTTTTTATGAAGTTCTACAAACGCCTCTACTGTATCCCCAGTATAAGCACCACAATCGATAAAACGAATTGGTGATTGAAAATTGAAAGGTATATCATCTGGGAAGTACTCAATTTTTCTATCCGGTTCAGGGTAGTCATCAATAGAAAGGGATGCCCTAAAAGCACACAATTTATCTAATATATTTTTACTTTTATCATCCCCCAAACGCGCTCGTAACCACTTAATACTTGGTAAATTCAACATATCATGATGACTTGTGCGCATCCATAAATGCTCTAGCTGTGCATATTCCTTAAACACTTCTGGGAACTCTCGTGCAGCCTCAAAAAAGCCAAGAACATTATTATAACCGAGCTCTTGTAGGCGCTCTTTGATTTGCCCTCTATTAGAGTTAACTAACGTCGTTACAGCAACAATGACTGTCATATTACGATCAGCTGTATGCTCATCAAAAATAGGTAAATTATACTTCATCTGGCTAACTAAACGTTGATCGATCCACCCATTAACTTGTAGCTTTTGCTTTACTAAAATTCTATAAAAACATTCTCCAAAATGACCCGCTCCGTAAATTAGATAGTTCATTTAATCGCTCCAACGTGATGCCAAGTCAAAGGCATACCTTTTTTAATCGCTTTCGTTGCGAGTCTGCCCGTTATAAATCCTAAATCCTTTGGCATCAGCTCACCTACACCAGGCCTTAGATTGACCACATTCTCTTTGTTCAAAACTTCACCAGCAGCAATATCCCTCACTGCAAATAGGCAACGCCTTGCTTTACTGGGCTCACTAGGGAAATGTACACTGCCAATAGCCAACTCAACTTGCCTAACTCCTTGAACTAAATCTTCAAGTTCATCTGGTGTCATGGAAAAAAAGCTATCAGCCGTTTCATCTTCTTTACTCATCACAAAATGCTTTTCTATAATTGTCGCCCCCATAGCTACAGAGGCGACAGGTATATGGTTACCTAATGTGTGATCCGATAAGCCTATTGGTACTTTAAAAACATCTGCTAAATGAGGGATTGTTTTTAAATTAATGCTTTGCGGGGGAGCTGGGTAGCTACTTGTACATTTCAATATAGCTAAATCTGTTACTCCTGCTTGGTGAGCAACTTTCACAGCTTCGTCAATCTCAGCAAGCGTTGCTCCACCTGTTGACATAATCACCGGCTTTCCAGTCGCAGCAACTTTTCGAATGAGGTCATGATCGATCAACTCTGGCGAAGCTATTTTATATGCAGGTGAATCAAAAGATTCCAATAAATCGACTGCAGAATCATCAAATGGTGAAGAAAAAATAGTGATACCGATTTCATTCGCCAGCTGAATTAAAGGGGCGTGAAAATCCCATGGCATATATGCCCCTTCGTATAAATCATATAAATATTGTCCTTGCCATGGACCTGTTGCTTCAAAATGCGGTAATTTACAATCCATTGTTAAAGTATCTGCGCGGTAAGTTTGTAACTTTATCGCATCAGCTCCGGCCTCTTTTGCGGCTCTAACTAACGCTTTCGCCTGCTCTAAATTTTGACCATGGTTTGCTGACATTTCGGCAATAATATACACAGGATGACCTGGCCCAATTTTTCTACCATCGATGGTAATTTCAGAATTAAACGCCATTTGCGCCCCTTAAATTGCACTGTCAAAAAATCATTAAATCAAAGCAAATTTCATACCTAATTATCTACAATAGCTTACAATTTGATAAACTATATTGATCCAAAAGGATTTTAACTTTTAAGTTATGTGCAAGAGTGTAATGATTTGCTATATTTATCTCAATAATAATTACGATTACCAGTGACCATGTCTGATGTATTAATAATAATTCAAGCACGTATGACATCAACCAGATTGCCTGCCAAAGTGATGTTGCCGCTGTGTGGCAAACCAGTGTTACAAATTATGCTTGAACGCTTACCAAACTGGCACGATCAAATCATTGTCGCAACAACTAATGATGGCACTGAGCAGCCTATCTTGGATTTATGCACACAGCTGAATATTAAAACCTACCAAGGGGATACACAAGACGTACTAAGCCGCTATTATCTGGCTGCTAAACATTATAATGCTCAATCATCTACAACCATAGTTAGGCTAACGAGTGATTGTCCACTGATTGATGAAGAGCTATGTAACAAAGTGATTAATGAAAGAGTGACTCAAACCTATGACATGGTTAATTTAGGTCCTCATAGTGGTTACCCTAGAGGACTTGACTGCTGCGCATTTTCATTTGATTTACTAGAGAATACCCATCTAAAAGCAACATCACCGGACGATCGTGAGCATGTTACGTTAGGCATGGCAAAATTTAATACTATAACGACTCACACATTCAGTGCGTATGAAGATTATAGCCACTTTCGCCTAACACTTGATGAACCAGACGATTACAAAG
>NZ_JACJFH010000110.1:0-13141 GCF_014164495.1 Pseudoalteromonas sp. SG41-5
TACGCGTCAACACCGTTATAGAGATTATTACTCTGATGATTTGTCAGTACGCGCAGAATTAAGTGGTCATTTTGATCTTGCTGATATCACTAACCATGTTTTGATTGGTGTTGATGGGTATGACTATGAGCTTCGCACTGGGCTTTATCGTTATCGTGGTGGTAAAGATACGTACACATTAAATATTTATCAGCCAAACTACAGTGAAGGGCAAGGCCCCGATGTTGCGCAACTGTATGAAAACAATGAAAAGCAAAAGGCATACGGTATTTATGTACAAGATCAGTTAGACCTTACCGAGCGTTTTAAATTAATGCTGGGATTGCGGTTTGATGAAATTGAGCAGAATATTTTCGAGACTAAGTCAGGTGTTGCTTCAGATAGCACGATGAATCGACTTAGCCCACGGCTAGGCATGGTATATGAGCTAAATGATGCGATTAACCTTTATACCAGCTATTCCGAAGGGTTTATACCTTTAAGTGGTACTGACGCTCAGGGTAAATCGTTTGGTTTTGAAGAAAGTGATTCCTTTGAAGTGGGTGTGAAGTTCGGCTTTGACAACGTTAGCGGTATCATCGCTTTATTTGATGCTAGCAAAGGCAACATGTTGGTGGCTGACGATAAGGGTTATTCAAAACCTATTGGTAAAGTAACCAGTAAAGGTATTGAGGTTGATCTGATTGGTAGTTTAGGTGAAAACACTCAGTACACACTTTCGTATGCTTACGTAAAGGCTGAAACAGCCAAAGACATGATTAATGTTGAGTGGTTAGAGCCTATACCTAAAGGTAGCCCGTTAGTTAACGTACCAAAAAATAATTTTTCGCTTTCTTTAAATCACAATACCCGTGTACTTGAGCAAGACATTAAATTTGGTGGTCATTATCAATATATTTCAGAGCGACTAGGCGACCCAGTAAACTTATCTTTTAACTTACCAAGTTATCAGCTGGTGGGTTTATTTGCTCAATGGCAGGCGACTGAACGGACAAATGTTTCACTTAATGTTGATAATGTATTTGATGAAAGCTACATAGCCAGTAGCTACAATGCATTATGGGCCTACCCTGGTGCACCAACACAGTTTAAATTGGGTATAACATATGACTTCTGAACAAGTTAAAAACCGTATTCATAGTATCGATATCATGCGTGGCGTGGTTATCTTATTAATGTTACTTGATCATGTGCGAGAGCGTTTTTTCTCGCAAATGCCGGTATTAGACCCAATGGATGTTGACGTTACCTCTCCAGGGCTGTTTTGGAGCCGTTTTGCAGCGCACTTTTGCGCGCCAACCTTTATCTTTTTAACAGGGCTTTCGGCGTGGCTTTATAGCCACCCAAGCTCAGGTAAAGTACGCTCTGCACGTAGTTTTTTAGTTAAGCGGGGGTTGTTTTTAATTGCCCTTGAAGTTACGGTTATTTGCTTTTTGTGGATTTGGTTTATCCCGACTATTTTTCTACAAGTGATATGGGCTATTGGCCTGTGTATGCTGGCTCTGGCATTACTAATTAACTTACCGCAACGACTATTGTTAGCATTGGGTTTATTGATCGTTTTTGGCCATAACTTACTCACACCAATTACCTTCAGTCCAGATGAGTGGGGTTATACCTTATGGACTATTCTGCACGATCGCGGCTTTATCTCTGAAGGTGGTTTAGTTAATGTCAAAATCAGTTACCCAGTATTACCTTGGATTGGGGTTATATTACTTGGTTACTGCGCAGGCCCACTGTACGCACATAATCGAGACAGTGAAGATCGTAAACAGTGGCTGATTGGTTTGGGCTTAGCGTGTATAGCGTTATTTGCTATTTTACGCGGCTTAAATATCTATGGCGAAACGCTACCTTGGCAGCAGTTTTCAACAGCAGTGCAAACGGCTATGTCGATATTTAACGTTACCAAATATCCACCTTCACTGAGCTTTTTATTAATCACTTTAGCGCTGATGTTTTTTGGCTTATGGTTTTTTGAGCGTCCGTTAAATCGCTTTAGTAATGCTTTAAGAGTGTATGGCTCGGTGCCGATGTTCTTTTATATTTTTCATCTTTACGTTTTATTGATTTTATACACAATTTGCAGAGCTATTTTTGGTGCTAATCATGGTGCATATTTTGCCGTAAATGATATTACATGGATTTGGTTAATTACGGTTGTGTTAGCCGTTACGTTATATTGGCCAACTAAGGCATTTAGTCACTATAAGCGCAAAGCAAATAAACCTTGGTTAAAGTATTTATAGTAACAAACAGCGGTTATAGCGCCGGCTATTTATCCACTTGTTATACCTAGCTTTTGGGGCTGGGTATAACAAGGATATTCAGTATTAAATCTTACTTGCAAATCTACAATGATGCCGATAGAGGTAAATATTCGCAGTAAAATGATTGCTACTAGCGGGTAAACGATATTACTGAGCCGAAACAGCATAATGCTTGTTGGGTGAACGGACGCCACTTTAATGTGCTTATCAACGCGCTTTTTACTGTTTTTGAATAAAGTATTAGTTTTACTTCTGTGCCAAATATCTACTTTTGTAATGTATTGTAATACTGCATCGCTGATGAAACCTTCTACACTCATTTGACTTACGCGACAAGTTTCTTGGTCGCATATAACTGTCATCATGGAGCAATTGAAAATGCAGAGTGCACAAAAGGCGGTAAGGATTAACCTCGATCTTGATCTTAAAGTCAGCATCAAACAATACAAAAAAATTAAAGAGCGTCCCGTAAGTTACAAAGACGCTGATATTGCGTGTATAAAAGCCATCGCACAAGCTGCGATTAACGTTGAGTTATTTACCATCCCGTTATATATGACAGGTCTGTATTCAATACAAGGCATGCATGCAATAGGTGGGGATGAAGGCTTGTATCCCGAGCGTTTATGGCCTGGGTTAGGGGCAACAGCAGGCTTTATTCCTAATGAACGAATAGCAAAATTAGATATTACTCCAACGCCAAAACCCAGCAAGCCACTGAGCGTAAATGAACAGGCGTTTAATGCTGTTTATAGTGTGTTTATAGAAGAAATGCTGCATTTACAGTTGGCTTCTAATATCGCCAGTAAACTAAATCTAACTCCTTCATTTACCAGTAATGCACTGCAAACAGAAAAGTTTGGTTGGCATTGTTATGACGATACAACGCAAATCCCGCATATCTTAGATTTTAAAGACTGCAGCCGTGATTTATCAAAACTTAGCCCTAAAGTGAAAGAATACTTTACAACTCACTTTCAGGGTCAAACACTACAAGATATGCGAGTCAATGCAGCGGCATTGACAAAAGAGCAGGCTTTACTGTTTTTATTGATTGAAGAAACCGAGGAAAGTGCAAAAAAATTAATAATCAATAAAGATTTAGATGGCGTTCGACCTAAATACTTTGAAACAGCTCCTTTTGATTGGTTTAAAGCAACAGATACAGAAGTTGATTTACCTATGTTTGGTTCTATCGGGCATATGTATTGCTGTTATTGGGACTATCTTGAAATTGTGTATGAGGATGGTAGTAGCTTAATTGATATTTTGGTGAATCCAGCTAAACCTGATTCCGTGCAACGTGATTACTTTAATACTCGTGACTCAGCCGAATATAAACCGCAATACCCGGGGATTAATGGTTCAATCAATGAAAGTAATGATCTAGATAAGTTAAAAATTGAGATTGTTAATAATATCAATGCAATAACGGATCAAGGTGAAGGTAAAGGTGTTGTTTCTGAAATCTGCAGCCGCTGGGCGGCAGAGAGTTGGGTAATAACGTATTTGCAGCAACAAACGGTAGCATTGAAAAGCACACCGATTGAGGCAGATGATCATCAGGTCGCTGCTAAGTTTCAACCTAATGCTGATAACCTAAAAGAAGATTACCCAGCGGATAGCGCTGGGCAAAAGCCACTTCCTGTATCTGGTATTGCATGCGCACGTATTACAAATACTAAAAAAGATCATTTTATTACCTTTGCTGATGTACTTGATTTGATTATTCAATATGAATACCAAGAGGGTCAATCTTACAGTGATAACAACGCGGCCCAAGTGTATATGACCTGGCAAACGTGGCATAACTTGTGCGGTAAATTTACAGTAGCAATGCTTAACCCGCAAGGTGGCGATAAGGCTAAGCAGAAGCACCCAGATTTACCTGCTGTAGTTGATGTAGAAAAAGCATTGAATAATTTGTTTTCTAGCCCTGAACGTCGTGCACAAACACATCAAATTTTTAGTGAATCAGCGGTTGGCACTTTAAAAGGACTTACCACAGCATTGGATCGCTATTGGGGTGGTAAAACGACTGAGTTTCCAGGTCCTGCAATGGGGGGTTCGGGCGATCGAGTATCTATTTGTTGGGCTACAACAGGGCAGGCTCCAGATCTGGTTGCGGGTATTGCGGATATGTCTAAGGATGTTTTATACCATGCGTGCCAAGGTATGGATTATACAAAAGAAAATTCAAATAATTTACCTCCCGCAACAGTGTTCCACAGCTGTAAAGGTTCGAACAATTGCAAAGCGCAAGGTGGGTGTGGGTTTGTGCATAGCACAACACCGGGAGGAAGCTGTGGTGGTAGCGCCCCTGCTGATGGTCCATTTAGCGCTCCTGCAAATAACAAATGTAATAATTTAGGTGGTTGTGCTGTGCCGATTTCTGCCTCGCAGCTATTCCCAAAAGAGCCATCAGCAAAACCCCAGATGCAATTATTTGAATTTGGTGATGGACCAGACTATGCATCTACGGCTAAACCATATACCGACCCAGAAACAGGTAAAGTTCTAGAGCAAATGCCATTTAAAGAAGGTGATGCGGTTTACAGTATCGCGTGGCAGGCCTATTGTAATGCAAAAGGAGTGCAAACTACGCCGCCACCTGCAGATGATATTCGCTTAGCGCTTCCGCCTTCAACTTAATTGGATTGAATACATGACATCATACATACAGAAGCAGCCTTTTGCTGCTTCTGCTATTGAGCAAATAAACCCGCTAGGCTTTGGTTTGGGGTTGCGCAGTGAGCATTATCCGTACTTAATGCAAAAACCAGTAACAGGGGTTGATTGGTTTGAGATCATTAGTGAAAATTACATCGATAATTATGGCTATGGCCGTCATGTATTAGAACAATTGATGGCTGATTTCCCTATTGTTATGCATGGTGTGTCTATGAATATAGGCAGTAGCTCTGCGCTTGATTTTGACTATTTAGAAAAGTTAAAAGCATTGGCGGATTTTGTAAAACCAGCGTGGATATCAGATCATCTATGTTGGACAGGCTTTGCAGGAGTAAATAGCCACGATTTACTACCTATGCCGCTTACTGAGGAAAGCTTAAAGCATGTTATTAACCGGGTTAATCAGGTACAAGACTTTTTACAGCGGCCATTAGTGCTGGAGAACCCCTCTACTTATTTAGAGTTTCAAAACTCGTCGCTCACGGAGCCGGAGTTTTTTACGCAGCTGGTCGAACAAACACAGTGTGCTATGCTGCTAGACGTTAATAATGTTTATGTGTCGGCGTATAATCACGGTTTTTGCCCAAGGACATATATAAAAAACTTACCGCTTAAAAGTATTGTGCAAATGCATTTGGCGGGGCCAACACTCAGCGGGCATTGTTTGATAGATACCCATGATAAACCAGTTCCTGAACCTGTATGGGAATTGTATCAACTCGCGCAATCTTTATGTGGGCCTGTCTCGACTTTACTGGAATGGGATGCAAATATTCCTGCGTTTCCTGAATTAGTCGCTGAGTTAAACAAAGCTAAAACTGTATTAGCGGGTCAAATTCCTCATGCTCCAGTACAAAATAACCACCAACAAGGTTGTATTTCTACACCGCTGGTTTTAGCTAAAGAGAAATTATGAGTGAACATTCATTGAGGCAAGTGCAGCATTGGTTGCAAACAGTATTAATTGTTCGTGGTGATTTGGATGATAAACTCTTACAGGCATATGCGCATGATGGCGTTATGCTTGATACGCTAATTAAAAGTACAGATAAAATTTCAGCCCAGCAGCGAGTAGATATTTACGCTGCAGGTTATGTGCTAAGGCTTGTGGATTGTTTACGTTGTGAGTTTTCATTGTTGGCGCAGTATATGGGAGATTCGTTATTTTCCACATTTGCTAAAGCATTTATTGTGACGGTGCCTTCTAAAAGTTGGAGTCTATATTATTTAGGTGAGCAATTCGCCGAATTTTTAGCACAAACTAAACCACAAGGTATAATCGATGTTGCTCAACAAACTATGGTCGATTTACCTGCTCAAATAGCCTTATTTGAACGCACCAAGTCTGAGGTGTTAGTAGCCCAAGGTCTTGAAAAAAATGTAACGGCAACCGAGCTTTCTATCGAACAGCAAATGCTCACGTGTTTAGTAAATAATACTGATATTCAAGCGGCGCCTTGTTTGCGGGTAATAACATTAGATTACCCTATTTTAGAGCTCATTTCACAAATTGAAGCCTGCATAGCAAAATTAGAAGTAATGCCTGATGAGTTGATTTTACCTATTCAGCAACCATGTTACCTTGCTTTAACACGTATACATTATAGATTTAGAGTCTGGTCTTTAGCTCATTGGCAGTATTTGCTACTCGGTTTTTGTATACAAGGAAGTAGCTTTAATATGGCGATTAAGCAAACAGCATTACAGCTAGAGGTTTCTAGCGATGAGTTAACCTCAGACGCAATGATGTGGTTGCCACAAGCAATCAATATGGGCTTGTTGTTTCAATAAGTGCTACAAGTAAGCAGTTAACCTAATTGATAACAATTAAATAAACTATAACGCCAAGATTTCATCGCGATTACTTGGCGACCAGGCTTTGTCAGCCGCTTGTTGTTGCGTTAGCCAAATAAAATCAGTGTGCTCATTCGGATCTAAAGTAATGGCGATATCATCGGGTACGCAAATACTAAAAACATACTCAGTATTAATTAACGCATTGGCTTGATAGCGGTGTCGCCATGACTCTCTAATGGTATATTGATTGGTTTTTTGGTGATCACGTATTGTTAAACCCAGTGCGCGGGCATCTATCCCTGTTTCTTCTAATAGCTCACGGTAAGCTGTCACAATAGGCGTTTCGCCTTCATCAATCCCGCCGGTGACTGATTGCCAAAAGTTAGCATCATCGGTACGTTGGATCAGTAAACAGTCTTTATTTTTTTTATAAATAACAACCAGTACAGAGAAGGGTTTACGAAGTGGTTGGTTATTTAACAAAATAGAGCCTTAAATAGCGTTTGTTGAATCAGTTTACCTAACTACGAAATGTTTAACTAGCCAGATCACATCACTAACAACCAAATACCCAGCAACAAGAGTAGTACATTCATTATTTTCAGAAACTGTGAAGTATTGAGTTTGCCCTGCAACCAGATCCCTAAACGATTACCACAAAAAGCAATCGGCAAGCTGGCAAGTGCAATTAATGCCCACTTTATTTCGATTAAACCCAGACTAATAAAGCCAATAAGCTTGACGGCATTCATCATCGCAAAAATAATCGCCACAGTTGCGACAAATCGTTTCGGTGGTAACTTAATGGTACTGAAATACATTATTAAAGGTGGGCCGCCAGCATGTACTAAGGTACTTACAATACCGGCTAAACCGCCCATAGAGAAGGCACCTAAACGGCTATTTAAGGCATTCAAAGTAAACTTGCTAAAGGCTAAACTGCGAATAGCAAACACTATACATAAAATAGCAATCGCTGTTTTTATAAACGCCGCATCTAACCAGCCAATTAACGCATGTGCAATAACTACGCCTACCAATAAACCCGGTAGTAAGCGTTTAAGTTGCTGTATATCCCATTGTTGCCAGTAACTTTTTAAACTAAAGACATCGGCAACAATAAGTACCGGTAGCATCAAACCGATTGCGGCAACGGGGGGCATCACTAGCATTAGTAAAGGGACACTAAACACTCCAAGCGCTCCTGCAAAGCCTGATTTTGACACGCCGGTGAGCAATACGACAAATGCGATGATAGAGAGGGTTGTTACTGTCATTGGTTTTTCTACTTACTGATTATTTACTTTATGCTGGTAGATCAAACCACAGCGCTTCTAAGCTGCTGGTGGCTGTTAATATTACCCGTTCATTGCGATTTAGTGCAAAGGCATCGCCGTTACTAAAATTTTGCTTGTTTGCGTCTATATGCCCGCAGATAATATGCAAATAACCTTTTCTATCCGCTGTTTGCAATGTATGCGATTGACCCGCATCAAGTTTTAAACGATAGATACTAGCATCTTGGTTGATGCTCACGCTGCCGTGTTCGCCATTTGGTGTAACAAGTGGTGTAAGCTGAGTTGTTTGCGGAATACTTTTTTGCTCATAGCTAGGGGCTATACCACGCAATTTGGGTTGTATCCAAATTTGTAAAAAGTGCGCTGTTGCTGAATTTGAAGCATTATATTCGCTGTGCATAATGCCACTACCGGCACTCATCCGTTGCACGTCACCAGCAGGAACAATGTATTCATTACCAGTGCTGTCTTGGTGTTTTAATGCGCCTGAAATGACATAGGAAATTATTTCCATATCTCGGTGTCCGTGAGTGCCAAAGCCTTGGCCTGCAAGTACTTTATCTTCGTTGATCACTCTAAGTACTGACACCCCCATGTGTTTTAGATCATGGTAATGGCCAAATGAAAAACTATGCTGACTTTGTAACCAACCAAGATCAACTTGGCCGCGCTCGCTGGCTTTGCGTATGTAGTGCATAACTTAACTCCTGATTAAACGCTAATTTGAATAGCAGCAGTATAAGTTTTATAAGGAAGATTAAAATCGCTTTTAAAAGGATTATTTGTTCTAATTAATAGAATGAAAGCCCTTGATTAGCAATCAAGATCAGCCTGCATTACTTGATATCGTAACTCGCCAATGAATGTGCGCGCTGCCGGGCCAAGGCGATCACCGTCTTTAAATAGTAAATGTAGCATGGCACTGCGCTTACTATTGTGGCTAAGATTAAGGGGCTTGAGCCGATTTTGTGCTAACTGATTGGTAATCGCTGTGCTAGGTAGCCAAGCAAAGCCTAAGCCGTTGCTGATCATATCAATGGAAGTCCGCATATGGCTTACTGTCCAGCGCTGGTCGGCACCTAACCAGCCACCGTCTTGTTTATTGTGTAAGGCTGAATCGCGTACCACAATTTGTCGGTGCGATTTTAAATCTTCAAGGGTGATAGGTCGGGTGATGCTATGTAACGCATGATCTGGGTGCGCAACAGCAGTAAACTCGATATTGCACAACTCTTCACTAAACCCGGCTTTGCCAGTGAATCCCGATATTGCAATATCGGCACTGGTGTTCTCTAGTAATTCATTCGCGCCAGTCAGTACTGATTCGTATAATTCAATACGTAATAATGGATACATTGCCGAGGTATTGTTGAGTACTTTATAAAGCAGTGCTTGCGGAAAAACTTCATCAACAGCAATACGTAATTTGCTTTCAATCCCCTCACTGAGGGTCTGCCCAATTGCTTCTATTTTGGCGGCTTCATCGAGTAGGTAATTAGCGCGGCGCATCATCATCTCACCAGCTTCGGTGATCACGGTTTTACGTCCTTCAATAGTAAATAACTTAACACCTAAAGCGGTCTCAATTTTACCAACAGCATTGTGAATACTTGATTGGCTTTTATAAATTTTTAGTGATGCTTGATTAAAACCGCCATGTTCAACCACAGCCCTAAACATACGCCATTGCTCTAAAGTTATTTTAAGCATCTTTATGGTTGTCCTCGCAGTCACCTTGGTCACAGGTATTGAGTGATTCTCTGGCACGTTTATCTTGATTGAGTACTTGTTTTAGATCTTCAGTGCGTTGACGTACCGCTACACCATAACTGTGATCATCGCCCCACAGTTTTGCTAATTGCAGTACTGAGGCACGATCGTGCTCTCTAAATAAGTGTCCTGCGCGCTGCGAGTCTTCCTTTGAATTTCCTAATAGTTCTAGGGTTTCAACGGCAAGGTTGATGGCGGAGTCAACGGTTTCTCGGTTAAACGCATCAACGTGCAAATTAAGTAATTGGTAAGCATGGCGACGATCTTTAGCGCGCGCCACAATCTTTAAGTGCGGAAAGTGTTTGCGGACAAGTTTAACTATTTCGAGAGTTTTGTCGGCATTATCAATAGCAATAACCAGTAATTGTGCGGTATCAGCTCCAGCGGCTTCGAGTAGTTCTTTACGTGCTGCATCACCATAATGCACCGTATTACCAAAGCGGCGCAGCAGATCAATTTGGCTAGGACTGTGATCAAGGACACTAATATCATACCCTTGGGTGCTCAGTAAGCGCCCCATAATTTGTCCAAAACGGCCGTACCCAGCAATGATTACGTGTTTGGCTGGGCTTATCTGCTCTGGTTTATCAAACTCAGGTTTTGTTGTTGTGTTGCTACGTTTTTGTAATGTGTCGTAAAGCATTAATAGTAAAGGGGCTATTAACATTGAGATGGCCACGACTAAGGTGGTTAAGTTGCTTTGTTCTGGGGTTAAAATTTGCAATGTATTAGTCATCGTCAGGAGCACAAAAGCAAACTCACCACCTTGTGCTAAGGCTAAAGTGAATAACAGTTGCTGGGTATGATGAATTTTAAAAGTTCGTGCTAAGGCATACAAAACAGCGGCCTTTACAACAATTAAAGCGGCAACCAATGTAACCACTAAAGTAAATTGATTAAATAACAATGCAAAGTCGATAGAGGCACCGACAGCGACAAAAAACAATCCTAATAACAGTCCTTTAAAGGGTTCTATATCGGCCTCTAACTCATGACGAAATTCACTTTCTGCCAGTACCACACCAGCTAAAAAAGTCCCTAACGCTGGAGATAAGCCAACATTTTGCATAATCAGCGCAATCGCTACCACTAAAAATAACGCAAATACAGTGAATATTTCCCGCATTCTGGTTTCAGCAATGTACCTAAATAGCGGCGCAGAAATATACTTACCAGCTAAAATAATTGCCGCGATCACTGTTACTGAGGCGGTTACTTGCCCCCAAACTGGCCAATCAGCAGTTAGCGAATTATGCGTGCTGGTGGCATTTAACATTGGCTCAAACGCCAATAATGGTAGTAATGCTAAAATAGGAATAACGGCAATATCTTGAAATAGCAGTACCGAAAACGCATTTTGGCCGGCTTCATTTTTCAGCCAACCTTTTTCTTCCAGGCTTTGTAGCACAATTGCTGTTGAAGAAAGCGCGAGCATTAAACCAATTGCTAGTGCTGTTTGCCAATGCATGGCCATAAACCAATAACAAATTGCAAAAATTACCGCGGCTGTTAGGGTTACTTGCAAACCCCCAAGCCCTAAAATAGAGTGGCGTAACTTCCAAAGCCTTGCTGGTTGTAGTTCAAGGCCGACTAAAAACAGCATCATTACTACACCAAATTCAGCAAAGTGCATAA
Source organism: Pseudoalteromonas sp. SG41-5 (assembly GCF_014164495.1). Taxonomy (NCBI): domain Bacteria; kingdom Pseudomonadati; phylum Pseudomonadota; class Gammaproteobacteria; order Alteromonadales; family Pseudoalteromonadaceae; genus Pseudoalteromonas; species Pseudoalteromonas sp. SG41-5. Next base: position 11,465 of record NZ_JACJFH010000110.1, read on the forward strand.
CAGACGTTTGATCGCCCACTAACCCCAGCAAATACGGGCCAATTAAAATACCTGCCAGCAAATAGCCGAGTACGGAGCCTAACCCAAGGCGTTTTGCGATAGGCACCGCAACAATGGCTGCGGCTAAATAAATTAATGCGATCTCTAACATAGTTGTCCTTTGCTAATACTGGCTAACTTATTATGCCTTAAAATACTGTTTACTATAGCGGAATAAATTCTTTATCGTCACCAGGGATTTTTGGGAAACGTTGAGTTTGCCAGTCTTGTTTTGCCTGCTCTAAGCGTTCTTTGCTATAAGCAACAAAGTTCCAATGCAAGTATGGGACTTTTTCAAATTTATCGCCACCGAGCAAAATAAAGCGTGCATCACTGGCAAAGTGAATATCAGTATCGAGGTTATCAAGTAGGATAAAATCACCTGCTTGATAATCCTGTTGACCCACGGTAACGCTTCCATAAATAACATATAACGCGGTTTCTTGCTGTGGGTTAGGCGACTTAATTTGACTATTGGCGCTGCCAACCACATCAATATAAAACATGGGGGAGTAGGTTTTAACTGGGGAGCTTAATCCGTAAGCTTCACCAACAATTAAGCGCATCATGATACCTTCATGAATTATGTGTGGTAGTTGCTGTTTTTTTATATGGGTGAATGAAGGCTCAATCTCAGTCATATTTTCTGGTAGCGCAATCCAGCATTGTAAGCCGTCAATATGATGCGGGTTAGCGCGCACTTCAAAGCTTTCTCGTTCTGAGTGAACAATGCCTTTACCTGCCGTCATCCAGTTCACATCGCCTGGGTGGATTTCTAAATTATTACCTAGCGAGTCGCGATGTAAAATGCTGCCGCGAAATAAATAAGTGAGTGTTGATAAGCCTATGTGCGGGTGAGGGCGAACATTGATCCCTTGGCCAACAGGAAAATCGTTTGGTCCCATGTGATCAAAAAAGATAAATGGTCCCACCATTTTTTTATCAAAATTAGGCAGTACGCGCTTTACGTTTAAGCCACCAATATCATGTTCAGTTGGGTTGAGTATTTTAGCCATGTTTTGCTCCTTAAAGGTGACCAAGCAGAGTCACGTTGATTCGATTAATTGAATACATAAGTTATAGCCCTAACAATAGATGATCACTTAATTTCGAGTATCACTATTGATGCTTGATTAATAATATACTCACGTTAAAAGAACGAAAATTAGTAAAAATAGGCGTTAATATTCTTTTTTAAAGAATTTTAATGGTGTGTTGTATGGCACTAAAAGGAGCTTTATGCGTAGTAAACAGTGCTTACTATTACTTGTTGATGCTTTTAATGCAAAATACCGCAGGTAGGGAAACTAGCGACGACACATTTACGCTCATCAAGCATTGCGATAAGACGCTGAGGGTATTTGCGATTAGCAAAATATAGCAGTTGTTGTGATCACACGACCGACAACACAAAATTAGACAGTAAAAAACGGCCAATTACTTGGCCGTTTTACATCAAGAGTTAGTTAAGTTTTACTGGGCCGTTGATATTATCGATGCTCAAATCACCAGAGTGATCCGCACCACCAGTTTTGGACACCTAATTAAGTGAGTACAATCACTAATGAGGTGAACCATGACAAACAAGAAAAAACGTATTCTCCATTCTGCTGAATTTAAAGCAGAAGCACTGAAACT
>NZ_JACJFH010000111.1:0-12916 GCF_014164495.1 Pseudoalteromonas sp. SG41-5
CATTACCTGCACCCGCGAGCTTACTGATGCGCAAGTAAATGGTGATTATGAGCTTGAGACCGGTATTCAAATTACCGATGCTTATAAAGACCGTGATCCGAAAGCGGCACCTATGGTGATTGTGGCAGGACATGCACCGTTTACTTGGGGTAAAGATGCTGCGCAGTCTGTGTATCACGCTGCACTACTAGAAGAAATTGCTCGCATGGCTTACTTAACTCGCACCTTAGATCAAAATGCCGGTGCACTTAAGAAGTCTGTGATGGATAAACATTATTTAAGAAAACACGGTAAAGATGCCTACTACGGCCAAAGTAACCGTGGCTAACAAGTACAAGAGGAATTTATATATGCCGTCGTCAATGAAAGAAGTTTGGTTTGTAACTGGGTCACAACATTTATATGGCCCAAAAGTGTTAAATACTGTTGCAGATAATAGCGCTGCAATTGTGGCTGGTTTAAATAGCGAAGCTAATTTACCGGTTAACTTAGTGTGTAAGCCAACGGTGAAAACGCCTGAAGAAATTCATGCCGTGTGCCAAGCTGCCAACACCGATCCTAACTGTGTGGGTTTAGTATTATGGATGCATACGTTCTCACCAGCGAAAATGTGGATTGCTGGATTAAACGAGTTACGTAAACCATGGTTACACCTTCATACGCAATTCAATGCCGCGCTACCGTGGGCTGATATTGATATGAACTACATGAATACGCACCAAAGTGCCCACGGTGACCGTGAATTTGGTTTTATCGGCACAGTTATGCGCAAAGAGCGTAAAGTGGTTGCAGGTCATTGGCAACGCGCTGACGTACAAAAGCAAATTGATGATTGGTGTCGCGCAGCTAAAGGTTGGGCTGAAAGCCAAACACTTAAAGTGGCTCGTTTTGGCGATAACATGCGTCAAGTTGCAGTTACTGAAGGTAACAAAGTATCAGCACAAATCACCTTTGGCTATGAAGTGCATGCCTTTGGCGTAGCGGAGCTCGTTAAAGTTGTTGATACCGTCACTGATGCCGAAGTAGATGCACAGCTTGAAGTATATAAAACTGACTATGTGATTAGCGATGAAACGTTGCAAGATGACTACAAAGTATCGATGCTACGCAACGAAGCACGTTTAGAGCTTGGTATGGAACGCTTTTTAGAAAAAGGTGGCTTTAAAGCATTCACTAACTGTTTTGAAGATTTATCAGGTTTATCAGGTTTACCAGGACTTGCAACGCAGCGCTTAATGGCGAAAGGCTATGGCTATGGCGGCGAGGGCGACTGGAAAACAGCTGCCATGGTACGCATAATGAAAGTAATGGGTGAAGGCCGTGAAGGCGGTTGTTCATTCATGGAAGACTACACCTATAACATGGGTGATACTGACCAAGTATTGGGTGCTCACATGTTAGAAGTGTGTCCATCAATTGCAGCGCAAAAACCGCGTCTAGAAGTTCACACTCATACAATTGGTGTGAAATGTGATGTGGGTCGTTTATTGTTTACTGCTAAAGCAGGTGCGGCAATTAACGTTTCACCAATTGATATGGGTAACCGTTTCCGGATCTTAATCAACGAAGTAGACACGGTAACACCACCGGCTGAATTACCACACTTACCAGTGGCGTCAGCATTGTGGGAACCAAAGCCAAACCTTTCAGTAGCGTCTGCTGCGTGGATCCATGCTGGTGGTGCACACCACACTGCATACAGCCAAGCGGTCACTACAGATATGATTGTTGATTTTGCTGAAATGGCTGGCGTTGAAACCATGATCATCGATGCTGATACCAGCATCCGTGGTTTCAAAACAGAACTACGCCATAATGCAGCGTATTACATGCTAAAGCGCGGCTTATAATTTTATAGCGCAAGTAGACAATAATATGTTGTTTTCATAAGCCAGCCTAGCGCTGGCTTATGCTATTGTGGGCTTTTAATTTTAGGAGTAACAATGCTAAGTCTAACAAAATACCAAGGCATTATTTTTGATATGGATGGTACGCTAATCGATTCGATGGGCGCACATTTGCAAGCGTGGGAGCTGACCTGCCAAGCTTTTGGCTATCCGTTTGACTACGACTACATGTATGGTTTAGGTGGCGTGCCAACGCTTGCAACCGTTGATATTCTCAATGAAAAATTTGGCCTTAGCCATAATGCGGATGAAATTGCGCAGCAAAAACACCAATTTTGGTTAGGTTTAAACCAGCAACCAGAAATCATTACTGAGACAGTCGATATATTAAATTATTACCATGGCAAAATGCCAATTGGTGTAGGTACTGGTGCAGACCGCGAGCATGCCATTGATCATTTAACTCATACCGGGTTAATCGATAAAATTGATGCGTTAGTCACGGCCAGTGATGTTCGTCACGGTAAACCACACCCAGAAACCTTTTTAACGGTTGCCAAACAAATTGGTGTACAGCCAAATCATTGTGTGGTGTTTGAAGACACGCAAATAGGTTATCAGGCAGCAGCGGCGGCAGGTATGGACTGTATTTTAGTTAAAAACGGCAAAATACAACTAAAAACTTAGGCGAATAAATTTGCAATTGACTACTATATTGTATTATAAAAGTATAAATACAATTATAAAAAGGTTATTGGTATGTCATTGCAATGTGTAACTCAGCGCCTAACAGCGGTTCATCAGTCGTCAGCATCTATTAAAAAATTCTCTCGCGGTATCTTTGCAGTGGCAGTGTCCTTTTCAATTGCCTTAACCCCCGCGTGTGCTCACCAAGGAGACAATATGAGCAATTCACCTTCTGCATTACTGCACGCTTATGGCAAGCTTGCAGATCAAACTCCGATCAACCAAGTAACGCTAACCAATAGTAATGGTGTGAGCGTTGATGTGATCAATTATGGCGGCATCATAACGCGCATCGAAACGCCAGATAGCAACGGCAATATGGGAAACATTGTTTTAGGCTTGGATAACTTAGAAGATTATACCAATGCAACCACTTACTTTGGCGCGATCATTGGCCGCTTTGGTAACCGTATTGCCAATGGTAAATTTAGCTTAAATGGCACCGACTATCAGTTAGCCACAAATGACGGTGATAACCACTTGCACGGTGGTGTACAGGGCTTTGATAAAAAAGTCTGGACCATGGTGCCATTTAGTACAGAAAACAGTGCGGGTGTCACACTCAGTTTAGTGAGCCCTGATGGCGACCAAGGTTACCCTGGAGAGCTTACAACACAAGTTACCTATACACTGACCAACAAAAATACCCTAGATATGCAATTTGTGGCAAAAACTAATAAGCCCACCATCATTAATATGACCCAGCATAGCTATTTTAACTTAGCAGGTAAGGGCGATATTCTTGATCACCAAATGCAAATTAATTCAAATGCAATTACCCCTGTTGATGGCGGTTTGATCCCAACGGGTGAGTTGATGCAAGTGGCGGGTACGCCGTTTGATTTTAGAAATCCAAAAGCGATTGGCAAAGAAATTGATATCGATGATGAGCAGCTCAAGCTTGGCAAAGGTTATGACCATAACTTTGTACTTAAAAACAAGCCTAATCATGATTTGATTGAAGCCGCTAATGTGTATGAACCAAGCTCAGGGCGTACCTTGACTGTGTATACAGAAGAGCCAGCGGTACAGTTTTACTCGGGCAACTTTTTAGATGGCAGCAGTAAACAAGCCTCTGGTTTAGTACATAAATTAAGAAGTGGTTTTTGTTTAGAGCCACAGCACTTCCCAGACGCGCCTAATCAGCCAACATTCCCAAGCACGACACTGCTCCCTGGTGAGGTTTACTCAACTCGTATCGTGTATGAGTTTGGTACTAAGTAATGCACGTTGTTAATCAAATAGGGCTGCTGTTTGCAGCCTTAGTGATAACAACTGCGGCGCAAGCGACTGAGGTTGCGACCATTCGCAGCCCGGATCAGCAGTTAACTGTATTGGTTGATTTGGATGAGCAAGGGCAGCTAAGTTATCAACTACAGTCACGTAGCGATAAGGTCATTGAGCCTTCTTTATTAGGTATCACGCTTAATAATACTGACTTTACTAAGCGATTGAGATTAGCCGCAGTTTTAAAACAGCCCACAGTAAATGACAGCTACCAGCTTTTTACTGGTAAGCAGCAGTTGGTTGATTACCATGCTAACAGCACGGTTGTTAGCGTGACTAATCAGCAAGACCAAGCACTGAATATTCGCTTTCAAGTCAGTAATGATGGGGTTGCTTTTCGCTATGAGTTAGCTGGCCAAACCACAGATACACGTGTGGTAATGAGTGAACAAACAGGGTTTAACTTTCCAGCTGAAACAGTTGCGTGGTTGCAGCCTAAGGCCGAAGCACAATCTGGCTGGATGAATACTAACCCTTCTTATGAAGAAGAATATTTACAAGCGACAGCATTAACGACCCCTGCAATAACCAATAATGGCTGGGTGTATCCGGCATTATTTAAGCACCAAGAGCAGTATATTTTAATCTCAGAAGCTGGTGGTGAAGACTATTACAGTGGTACTAATTTAACCAATAATAGCCAAGGGCAGTTTAAGGTTCGTTTTCCTGATCAGCGTGAAGTTACTTCTAATGGTGGCTATTTACCAGAGCATACACTGCCGCTGTTATCGCCTTGGCGTTTATTGGTAATTGGCACGTTGCAAACGGTTACTGAGTCTACTTTAGGGACTGACTTAGCCCGACCAAACCAGCTAACTAACACTGATTTTGTTAAACCGGGGATTGCTGCTTGGAGTTGGGGGTTATTAAAGGATGACTTTACAACCTTTCCTGTGCAAAAACAGTTCATTGATTATGCAGCAGATATGCACTGGCAATATGTATTGATTGATGCGGATTGGGATCAAAAAATAGGCTGGGAGAAAATGCAGCAGTTGGCAGCCTATGCTAAGCAAAAAAATGTTGATTTATGGGTTTGGTATAACTCATCAGGCGCGTGGAATAACACGGTTTATTCTCCTAAAAGTGCATTACTAACGCGTGCTGATCGCATTAAACATTTTGCAAAACTTCAAGCTATGGGAATTAAAGGCATTAAAGTCGACTTCTTCCCGGGTGATGGTTCATCTGTGATGGCCTATTACGAAGCTATGCTGAAAGACGCAGCAGCACATCAGTTAATGGTCAATTTTCATGGCACCACTTTGCCAAGGGGCTTGCAGCGAACGTATCCTAATCTAATGACCTCCGAAGCAGTAAAAGGCTTTGAGATGATAAGCTTTTTTCAAGCATTTGCCGATAAAGAAGCGCAGCATGCAGCGACCTTAGTGTTTACTCGGAACGTGTTTGATCCAATGGATTTTACACCTATGGTACTTGGTGATATTCCTAATATTGAACGCAAAACCAATAATGCCTTTGAGCTCGCGCTGCCGATTTTATTTACATCTGGGGTACAGCACTTAGTGACAACGCCTGAGCAAATGACGAAAGTTTCAGAACCAGTAAAAGCTTATTTGAAATCGCTGCCTACTCTGTGGGATGAAACAAGGCTCTTGCAAGGCAGCCCAGGTAAGCATGTGGTGATGGCGAGACGTTCTCGCTGCAACTGGTATGTTGCAGGTATTAATGCGCAGGATAAAGCTATTACGTTAGATATTGACTTAAGCTTTAGTAACTTCAGTTCAGCCCAGCTACTTAGCGCAGGTAAAAAATTAACACAGGTTGAGGCGCAACAGCTCAACTCAAAACTGTTTTCTATAAAATTAAACCCCAATAGCGGGTTTGTTATAATAACTAAGGGTGATAACAACAATGAATGCACAACATCACTTGCGCACTAAATTAAAGCGTACTGCTAAAGCAACAGGCCTTGTAGGTTTATTCGCTTTGTCATTAAGCTCACTTACAGGGTGTGAATCTACAACCCGCGCAGACACACAACAAACACAAGATGCAGCACCAATCGCGAGCGCAAAAGCACCCACGCAAGATGATGGCGTATTCACTAATCCATTATTTCCTAATGGTGCCGATCCATGGCTTGAGTACTGGGATGGTAACTATTACCTAACGACGACAACATGGACATCTGAATTGGTGAGGCGTAAATCACCTACTTTAGCAGGACTTGCCGATGCAACCCCAGTAAATGTATGGTCAGCGACCGAGCGTGCTGGTTGTTGTAACTTTTGTGCGATTGAATTACATCGTGTTAAAGGCTCTGGCGGCTACCGTTGGTACATGATGTATACAGCAGGAACTGATGGTACTTTAGATAACCAACATCTGAATGTATTAGAAAGTGCCGGTGACGACCCAATGGGTCCGTATGAATACAAAGGCGCACTCATGCCTGATGTATGGAATATCGATGGTAACTACCTAAACTATAAAGACAAACTGTATGTGATCTACTCACAGTGGCAAGGAGATCAACAGTTAAACATTATTGCTGAAATGGAAAACCCGTGGACATTGAAAAAGAATTCACCGCACACGGTGATCACACGTCCTGAACTCGATTGGGAGATCAGTGGCCGTAAAGTTACCGAAGGCGCTGAGATTTTACAGCATAACGGTCGCACGTTTATGACTTACTCAGCAAGCTTTTGTAACACCCCAGACTACAAGTTAGGGATGTTAGAACTTGTAGGTGATGATCCGCTTGATGCAAACAGCTGGAAGAAGTTTGACGAGCCTGTATTTGAACGTACTGATGAAGTATTTGGCCCAGGCCATAATGGCTTTTTTACCTCACCCGATGGCAGTGAAGACTGGCTGGTATACCATGGCAATGACTCAGTAGAGCATGGTTGTAGTGCCACACGTTCTTTACGTGCGCAAAAATTTACTTGGAATAAGGATGGCACGCCAAACTTTGCAAAACCTGTTACACCGGGTGTTGAAGTTGCTCCACCATCAGGTGAATACGGGCCACTTGTAACTCGTGTGCAAGGTCAGCGTTATAACTTAGTTAATGCAACCAGCGGTTTATGTTTAGATATTGCAGCGGATCCTCAAGATGCGCGTGCCGTGCAACGCCAATGTGCAAGCACCAATGGTCAATGGGTGATTGATGCCACCACAGATGGTTTTGTACGTTTAGCAAATCGTGAAGACAGCAAGTTTTTAGAGCTGGCTAATTGCAGTGATGCTGATAATGCGAAAATACAATCTGCAGCGTGGCGTAATAACTTCTGTCAGCAATGGAAAGTAGCACCAAGCACTGATGGTAATGTCACTATTACTAACCGTTACACTGAAAAACCATTAGCCGTAGCAGGGTGTTCAGCCGCGCAAAATCAAGCGGTTTTACAACAAGGTAAAGATACTGCATGTGCTGATTGGCAGTTACAGCCTGTAGGTAGTGTCGCGGTAATGAGCCAACAAAGTGGTAAAGCATTGAGCGTTGCAGGAGCTGTTAAAGCGGGTACTAATGTTGAGCAACAAGCGTTTACTCACAGCGATGCCCAGCAATGGTTCTTTGCGCCAACAGACACAGGCTACGTTGCTCTAAAACAAGACCTAGATAGCGATTATTGCGCTGCTGTGGCAAACAATGCTTTAGTGCCTGGCGCTAACGTTGAAATGGCTTCGTGCGAAACTAAAACAGCACAATGGCGTATAACCCCTGTTGAAGGTGGCGGCGTGATGTTGATCAACCGTTATACAAAGCAAGCACTGGGTTTAAGTGATTGTGGCCTTGCAGATAAAACTAATTTTGCACAACAACCTGATTTAGGTAACAAGTGCCAAATTTTCCATTTACGCGAACCAAAGTAAATGTAAATAAGCGTTCGACTCTCACCAAGCCACTGTTTCGATAGTGGCTTTTTTATGTGTATGTAGCGTGCGTTTTAATTTTATGAACTTACATTTGAATAGTCGTGTTATTGCCATCATTAATAAAGTGCACTCGCGGCCTGTACATTTAGTATTTTTTAACAAACTGCCAAAGTTAAGCGATTCGCTCAATATAAAAGGTGGTTGTATTTTAAGCTGTTGTCGCTAATTTAATTAGTGTAAGGTGACGCAGCAAAGGTACAATTTGATTGTCCATAATTGTAAGATACAGTGAACCAAGTGTAATGTTAGCGTAGGCTGCTAATATGTAAGGTAAAGCCAAAGATAATTATAAAATAAACTTAAAAAATAGCGCTTTTTATAGATAGAAGCAGGCACAGGAATAGGAAGCCTCATGATATTAAGAATGATTTTATTATTGAGTTTATTGTCAAATATAAATGCAAATGCTCAGGATCCAGAGCCTGAACTTACAATTTTGTTGAACGACTGGCCACCTTATAATTTTAACAAAGGTGGTAAGCTAGTTGGTATTAGCACAGAGTTAGTAGAAGCCGCGCTGCAAAAAGCGAACATCAAATACAAACTGTTAGTTTATCCTTTTAAACGCGCTTTATACACTGTCCAACAAACTCCTAACACTTTGCTTTTTACAGTAGCTCGCATTCCTGAGCTCGAAAATATGTATAAATGGATTGGCCCTTTGCACACCAGAGAGGTATATCTGTATAAATTAAATTCCCGATCTGATATACAGATCAACAAAATCGCAGATATCAAACAATATAAAACTAGTGTGCTGATGGGCGGTTCAGTTGAGCAATTCCTTAAGCGTAATCACTTTCAAGAAAATATAGACTACTATGTTACTGTTAATTCAGAACAAATATTAAAAGCTTTATTTAAAAAAAGGACAGATCTGATCCCTGGAGATCCATTAGCTTTAGCCTATCAAATGAAAACGCTGGGCTATGATCAGTCAGCAATTGAAAAAGCCTATTTACTGTCGAACGAAGGTGGCTATTACATGATAGCTAATAAAAAAACATCAGATGAAATGATAACAAAAATTCAGAAATCTTTAGATGAAGTGCTTGCATCAGATAAGAAAGATAAAACTATCGAAAAGTATCTACAAATAAAAAGCGGTTCCTTTAACTAAAAATCTATCGATTAAACAATCACTAATTATTTTGGTGATTAAATTGCAAAGCTTATTGCGCCTGGTAGCAGAAGGCATTTTAATGGCCGATTTACTTTTGTCAGTAAAAATTGCTGTAGCAAGGAAATACGAGTGCACCAATCTGCCTAGCGATTGGCCAGTTTTTATAACTCATAATTATGCCTAATTGTTGATATTGCGCTTATTTAAGTATAGCTAAAAACACGATTGCTAATAATAGAATATGAGCAGTACTACAATAGTAACAACTAATCGCGATTTCAGTTGATCACACCATGGCACTGACAAGTGCACCTGTGTCGGTAATACCAGCTTCTTTCATCGCTTCAGCGATGGTTTGAACTAACGAACCCATTTGAGCTTGCATTGATACAATCATATTAGTTTGCGCTTCGACTTGTGCTTTAACAGCTTCATCTTGCTGGTTATCTAGCGCTTTTAACTTTTCGAGTTGCTCTTTTTGTTGTTCAATCTGTTCTTTGATTTTTTTCAGCTGTTCGATCATTTTAGCGATGTGATCGGGCATATCTGAATTGGCCTCTTTTTCTGCTTTCTCTTTAGTTTCCCGGCCTGATATATTGTCTAACTCTTTTTCTGATAAACGATAGCCAGTAGTATCGTTACTTTTTACCGTAGACTCTGATGGTGACGCAATTGGCTGTCCCAGTGGTTTATGTATCTGCATCATGGCTCTTTATAATGTGATTTAATCATACTTATCGGCTGAAAGAGGCGTTACTAAAGGGGAGGCATGTAAATAAAAGCCAAATATTAATTTGGCTTTTATTTGGATAGCTGCAGACTAACGAACTTGGTTAGCCCATTTTTCACCGGCTGGTGTGCGGCGCCATTTAAAATACTGATCAAGTGTTTCTAGCGCTTGTTTGTCGGGCACTGGGCCGACTTTTGGTTGCTGTTGAAAATACATAGTGCTGGGTTTGTCATTATTAAAAGCAGGCCAATTTGGTAATGCATCGTCATTTGGATTGCCATTTTTGGCAAAGTTAGTCCAGTAGGTTGCCATTATATCTGACATTTTTAAATCATTTTTAGTTACATTCGGATCTGCTTTATTAAGGTTTTTAAACATATAGGCTATTTCATGACCGTGGCCAGAGCCATGATCTTCATCTTTGCCGCCAAGTTTACGCTCAGGATGGTGATCAAAGTAATATAAATAAACAGGGGCTCTTCCATGTTCAGTTTGTAACTTAGCCCAGCTCCAAGTATGCCAACCAAAGGCAGCATCACGCACCAGATTACGGGCGCTGCGAGGGATGCTGTTTTTTGCAACAGGGTAAGCCTCAAGTAAACTTGGCGCAAATTGACCGAAGCGAGTCTTTACTCCATCAACAAAATTATTAACATCAGGGTCCCACACAAAGCTGACGCCTTCATCCGAGTTATAACCAATTAAAGCAGGTACATCATTAAACTTGCCTTGCTGATAGAGCTTATATTGGTCGTCTTTTATCACATAGCCGTCAACAATGGGCCAACCACCGGGAAGTGACCAGCCTTTTGGTATAAAAGTTTTTGCGCTCATTTTTCGCAGTTGTGCAATGGAGCTTGTGCCAAACTGTTTTACATAGTCGAAACCTTCTGTTTGAGCCTGTTGTAAGGTTGACATGTTTTCACCGGGGTAGTTCTTAATGCGAGTAGGACCAAATGAACCACCACTTTGCGAGATAACTTTGTTAAATAACCCTTTAGCTAACGGTGAGGCGGCAAGCATGCTAACCGAAATGCCGCCCGCAGATTCACCCGCAATGGTAAGATTATTTGCATCACCACCAAACTCACTAATGTTTTGTTTAAGCCACTTTAAGGCGGCTAGTTGGTCGAGCAACCCATAATTACCTGATACGCCAACTGGGCTTTCCTTATTAAGTTCAGGATGGGCTAAAAAACCTAATTGACCAACGCGATAAGCAATAGACACTACTATCACGCCTTTATTGGCAAGTTCGCTACCATCAAAAATAGGATCTGATGAACTGCCAAAGCTAAAGCCACCACCGTAGATCCAAACGAGCACCGGGAGCTTTTCATTATTTGATTGCGCGGGCGTCCAAATATTCAGATATAAACTATCTTCACTGCTCCCAGATACGGGATCGTCTGCTTGAATTGGGGCAGGGGCATACGCTTGTGCTTTAAGCACACCTTGCCATTTTTCGGCAGGTTGAGGGGCTTTCCAGCGCAACTCTCCAACCGGTGGTTTAGCAAAGGGCACGCCTTTAAATACGGCTAAGTTTTGCTGGGCCGTGCCTTCAAGTTTGCCCTGTGCCACGCTGACTTGGGTTAATGGTTCTGCGTTTGCGCTGGCTGCTGCTGTAGCAAAAAATGTGGCCCATAAAAGCCGTTTAAGTTTTGATACGTTCATAATCATTCCTTTAAAATTGCTTTGCTTATCTTTTAATTGCCAATCAAGCTTATAGTTTGCTGTAGCAAAAAGTTGCGCGCCATCCCAGAATTGACCTGCAATAGCGATTTTTTTCAGATTTGCGCTTTGGTAAAATTCACTGAGCAGATTCGCAAATTGTGCTCTAATCCAATCAATGACGTGAGGGAGCATGCTATTTCTGGCCTTATTTAAGAATTTGTCATCAAGGCTGTTTTGCCTTTTGCCCAGTGCTATCACTAAGTAACCATATGAATTAATCTCAGACAGCATATGCTCTAAAGGAAATAAGGTGTCCATTCAGCCGCCGTTAGCAATAACTTTAAATGCTGTCATTTTGGCAAAGTAAAAACAGGGTATAAGAACATAAGAATACGGTACATAGCCCTTACTAAGTTGTTATTATAGTACAAATGGTACGGTAGAAGATAAGTGATTTTTTGAAATAATTGATAAATAAAAAAGCCAGACTCTCGTCTGGCTTTTCACGACAACAAACTATTGGGCAAGGCAGCTCGCCCAAAATAGTTTATTCTTGTGCAGTTGCTGCATCAAAGAGTGCTTTAATTGCATCAGCATCAATTGCACCGCTGAATACTTTTAACTCATCAATTGCACCAGCATAAGGCGTATCCCAATAGTTTACGCCTAACGCAAATTCATTGGTCTCGCCTGCAACAGTGAATACACGTGGAAAACCTGCAGCTTCAAGTTTTAATTCACCATTTACGTACATTTTTAGTGTATCACCATTGCTACCATCGACAGTCATGGCTAAGTGAGTCCATTTGTCTTTAGGTATACGAGTATCAAGCTCACCGTTATCGAAAAATGCGCCCGTAGTTGCCCAAAGTCGAGTTTTATCAGTACCATCCATTGATGGGACAAGGCTTAACCACGTTGACGAATTTGCACCGGCAAAGAATGCAGTCGTGTAACTGGTAAATACATCTGGTTTTAACCACAGTGAAATTGAATAGTCATTCGTTGTAATTAAGTTATCAGGTAATCTCACTCCAACATTACCATCTAGATGTACAGCTTGACCGATAATACCGTCAGTGAAAGTGACAGCACCGCCTTGGTTATCTATCCGGTTACCGGTTGCGTTACCTTTACCGTAAACGCCTTCAAGCTCAGCTAAATCACCTTCAAAGCTATATTGCGCAGGGGCAAGTGATTTAACGGTAACATCGAAGGTTTTAGTGTCAGTGAAGCCTTTATAGTTAATCGTTGCAGTTAAGGTGACGATTTGATCGCCTGCCAACGCACTTGGTTGATTAACGATAGCTGTGCCATTAACAGGTTTTAGGTATTCTTCATTATTTGATGTCCAACTGATACCGGATACAAATGGACCAACACGCGGTAGAGTGAGGTTATCACGCACTGCTGATACATCACCTAAATCTAATGCATCTTTTACAAAACCAGCGAATTTTGTTGGATCAGTTAAGTTATTGATAGCAGCTGCATTGATGTCTAAGTTACCAAGGGCATAGTCATATACTATTAAGTCATCAATCTCGCCTTGGAATGGTAAATCCCAGCCATAGTTTACGCCAAGTGCAAAGTTACCCG
>NZ_JACJFH010000112.1:0-12696 GCF_014164495.1 Pseudoalteromonas sp. SG41-5
GTTGCAAAAATCGAATCAGCAACAGGTATTATGCTCAATGGTGGCGATCAAAGTTTAACTCGAAAAGTGTTATTTGATGATACGGGCAAGCCGTATCCATGGACCGATGCTATACGTTCACGTCCGCTATTGGTAGGTACAAGTGCAGGCACAGCCATTCAAAGTGGCGGCAGTAACCAGTTTGGTAGTGTTGCTATGATCACTAATGGCACTAGTTTAGCTGCATTACGTGATGGTGCGCACGCAGTTTCTGCACCGAGTGAACGTTGTGAAGATGATTGTAATCAAGGGCTAAGCGCAGATACATTAACCTATCAAACTAATGGTGGGCTGGGCAGCTTTAGTGCAGGTATAGTTGACACCCATTTTAGTGAGCGAAATCGCACTGTGCGTTTAGCGACATTGCTTGCAAAAACAGGGCAACAGTATGGCTTTGGTGTTGATGAAACGACAGCTTTAGTGTTCATAAAATCACAACAGAGTACGATTGTGACAGTGCTAGGTAAGCATGGGGTTGTGCATTTAAATAAGGGCAAAGATAAATACAGTTTTGATTATTCATTTTGGCCAGCTGGTGCGATTATTGATGTAACACCTCAAGGCTACCAATTAAACCAACGTACTATAGACAGTGCTTTGCCTGCAATTAAAATACCGCCTTTGCCAATGCAGCGTTTTAATAACATACTCACTGATGCTAAATTGCGCTCGCTTACTCAAGCAATGTGTTTAGCTAATGAGCAGTCAGCGGTAGGTCAGCAAGATGAGTTTATAGTGACTTTAAATGCCAGCAAAAATACCCAGTATCAGAGAATAAGTCCAAGCAGTTATGGCTGTGCAATTGAACGACTTAGCGTTAATATTACGACGATTCAATGATGCTTTGATGAAGAGCTACTGTTACTCACAGTAGCTTTTCTTTAAATGACTAAGTAATGTGTTAAATTGTCAACAACACCAATTTGGATATATTGCTACCCATTTACCCTCAAATCTTACAACCGATGATTGAACATCTGCTTGCTGTGTCGCTTTTAGTTCCAGACGTTCAAAATGACTACTTTTAATGTTTACTGCATCTGCATTGTTATGCTCATTAAAGATAAAATTAACTCTTTTTGTACCTGCAATTAGCAATCGAGTTGTTCTGTTTTTTAGCTCACCGTCAAGTCTTTTTACATCACTTTACATGCTCTTAGATCTTTTAAAAATAATTCTCAATTAACATTGGAAAATGTAATAATTTAATTTAGAATGATCGTTCATTCTAAATTAAGGGTAGTTAACATGCAGCGTTCTCGCGTCGTTCTTTTTACTGTCACCGCTTTGGCAAGTGCAGTTGCTTTATCCGGTTGCGATCAAACTCAGCAGGCGAATGCGCCTGCTTCGCAGCCAGCTCCTGTTGGCGTAATTACATTAAAAAGCCAACCATTAACACTTACTAAGGAGCTTCCTGGACGAGTAACTGCGTCTCAAGTGGCGGAGATTCGTCCTCAGGTAAGCGGTATTATTCAATCACGTTTATTCACTCAAGGTGCTGAAGTTAAAAAAGGTCAGGCTTTATATCAAATCGACCCAGCTACATTTGAAGCGCAAGTGGCAACCAGTAAAGCCGCTATTAGTAAGGCACAAGCAAGCATTGCTAATGCAAAGGCTAAATCAGATCGTTATTCTGAGTTACTAGCAATAAAAGCGGTCAGCCAACAAGATTTTGATGAAGCCGACGCAAGCTATAAAGGCGCCCAGGCTGATTTATTAACGGCTCAAGCGCAGCTTAAAACCGCACAGATCAATTTTAACTATAGTAAGGTTTCATCACCTATTAGTGGTCAAATTGGCAAATCGAACGTGACCGTAGGTGCTTTGGTAAGTGCTAATCAAGCAACCGTGTTAGCAACCGTCACTCAGCTTGACCCAATTTATATTGACCTTACACAGTCAAGTAGTGAGTTGACTCGCTTGAAAAAAGCGATTGCCAATGGTGAGCTTGACAAAGATCTTACTGCGCAATCAAAGGTTGAACTCACTATGGAAGATGGCTCAGTGTATCCGCACACTGGCACTTTGCAGTTTTCTGAAGTGGCTGTTGATCCAAGCACTGGCTCAGTGACTTTACGAGCAGAATTTCCAAATCCAGAAAAGCTATTATTACCAGGTATGTACGTCAGAGCTGTGGTTGTTGAAGGTGTTAAGTCTGATGCTATTTTAGTACCACAACGTGGTGTGAGTCGTAATAGCAAAGGTGAGCCTACAGCGATGGTGGTGAGTAAAGACAATACTGTTGAAGCGCGAGTATTAAAAACTGACCGCACAGTAGGTGCTAACTGGTTAGTGACAAGTGGCTTGAACGACGGCGATCAACTGATTGTTGAAGGTTTACAAAAAATAGCACCGGGCGCACCTGTTAATGCAGTGCCTGCCGACTCAGCTGCTAAAACTCAATAACGGAGCATTTTAATGTCACGATTTTTTATCGACCGGCCTATCTTTGCATGGGTACTGGCCATTATTGTTATGTTGGCGGGTATACTTGCAATTAAAGCGCTACCTATTGCTCAGTATCCGTCTATTGCGCCTCCGGCAATTAGTGTTCAAGCTAATTATCCAGGTGCTTCCGCACGTACGTTAGAAGATACTGTTACGCAGGTTATTGAACAAAAGATGAAAGGATTAGATGGCTTGTTGTATATGTCATCAACCTCGGAATCAAATGGCTCGGCAACTTTAACACTAACGTTTGATGCTGATACCGACCCAGATATTGCACAAGTTCAAGTGCAAAATAAACTTGCCTTGGCAACCCCGTTATTGCCACAAGAAGTGCAACGCCAAGGTGTATCTGTTGCTAAATCTGCACGTAACTTTTTAATGGTTGTTGGTTTTGTTTCTGAAGATGGCAGCATGAATAATATCGACATTGGTGATTATGTTGCATCCAATGTGCAAGATATCGTGTCGCGCGTTGATGGCGTAGGTGAAGTGCAGTTATTTGGCTCACAGTATGCGATGCGTATCTGGTTAGACCCTAGTATGCTGCAAAAATATAAACTGACTCCTGCAGATATTAGTGCGTCTATTAGTGCTCAAAATGCGCAAGTATCGGCAGGTCAACTTGGTGCTTTACCTGCGATTTCAGGGCAGCAGCTTAATGCCACTGTGACTGCGCAAAGTCGCTTACAAACACCAGAACAATTTCGCAATATTTTTGTCAAAAACAATGAGGATGGTTCTGTAGTTCGCTTAGGCGATGTCGCAAAAGTCGAACTTGGCGGTGAAAGCTACGGTGTTGTGGCGCGCTTTAATGGTAAACCAGCGTCAGGTTTAGGTATTAAACTTGCCAGTGGTGCAAACGCTCTTGATACTGCTGCGGGTGTTAAAACTGCATTGGCTGAACTAGAGCCTTTTTTCCCTGAAGGGTTAGCCAGTGTTGTACCTTACGACACCACTCCGTTTGTATCATTATCAATTGAAAAAGTAGTGAGTACATTAATCGAAGCCGTGGTGTTAGTGTTTTTAGTTATGTACTTGTTTTTACAAAACTTTAGAGCAACTCTAATTCCTACTATTGCAGTGCCTGTGGTTTTATTGGGTACATTTGCTGTGCTGCAAGTACTCGGTTATTCAATTAATACCTTGACCATGTTTGCTATGGTACTGGCCATTGGCTTGTTAGTTGATGATGCCATCGTGGTGGTTGAAAACGTTGAGCGGGTGATGACCGAAGAAAAACTTTCACCGCTTGAAGCTACGCGAAAATCGATGGATGAAATCAAAGGTGCACTAGTTGGTATTGCTATGGTGTTATCGGCCGTATTTATCCCAATGGCGTTCTTTGCAGGCTCGACAGGGGTTATTTATCGTCAGTTCTCAGTAACCTTAGTAACTGCTATGAGTTTATCTGTTTTAGTGGCACTTATTTTAACACCAGCACTGTGTGCAACCATGTTAAAACCGAGCCACGTACATAATAACTCATCATTTATTGGTCGCTTTTTTATGGGCTTTAACCGTTGCTTTGAAAAGACCAATACCGGCGCACAAAACTTTGTAAGCCGTATGATCAAGCAAAGTAAGCGCTATTTATTGTGTTACGGCTTCATTCTTGGCGGTATGATCTATATTTTCTCACAACTTCCTTCAGCATTTTTACCTGATGAAGACCAAGGTATTTTGTTCAATCAAGTAAGTTTACCAGCAGGAGCAACCACTGAGCAGACATTAAAAGTCGTTGAGAAAATGGAAAAACATTTCCTAGAAGATCAGTCTGAAGCTGTTCGTTCTGTGTTTAGTGTAACTGGCTTTAGCTTCGCAGGCTCTGGGCAAAATGCAGCGCTTGGCTTTGTTGGTTTAAAACACTGGGATGAGCGTCAACGCGATGATTTATCGGTTGGTGCAGTTGCAGGTAAAGCTATGGGTTATTTTTCTACGATAAAAGAAGCCTTTGTTTTTGCTTTCCCACCACCTGCGGTTGTTGAGCTTGGTACTGCCAATGGCTTTACCTTGTTTTTACAAGATAGGGTTGGGCTTGGTCACGACAAATTACTCGAAGCGCGAAATATGCTACTAGGCATGGCTTCACAAAGTCCTGTATTAGCGGGCGTTCGTCCTAATGGTCAAGAAGATAAACCAGAGCTTGAACTGGATATTGATTTAGCAAAAGCGCAAGCACTTGGGCTGACCCAAGCAGATATCAATAGTACTTTGTCTACCGCGTGGGGTAGTAGCTATGTGAATGACTTTATCGACCGTGGTCGAGTAAAAAAAGTGTTTTTACAAGGTACGCCAGAGTCTCGTATGGTGCCGGAAGATTTAGATAAATGGTATGTACGTAATAGTAATGGCGATATGGTGCCATTTAGCGCGTTTGCTCAGTCGTACTGGACCTATGGTTCGCCGCGTCTTGAACGCTATAACGGCTTTTCGGCAATGGAAATTCAAGGTGCAGCAGCGCCAGGCTATAGTACCGGTCAAGCCATGGATGAAATGGAGAAATTGGTTAGCCAGTTACCAACCGGGATTGCCTTTGAATGGACTGGTATTTCGTATGAAGAACGTTTAAGTGGTGGTCAAGCGCCATTATTGTATGCGTTGTCGTTATTAGTGGTATTTTTGTGCTTAGCTGCATTGTATGAAAGTTGGTCGGTGCCTGCTGCGGTAATGATGATTGTTCCTTTAGGTGTATTCGGCGCTGCAATGGCTGCCTTTATAGGTAACTTATCAAATGATATTTACTTACAAGTAGGCTTGTTGACTACCATAGGACTGGCGTCTAAAAATGCCATTTTGATTGTTGAGTTCGCAATTCATAAAATGGATGAAGGCATGGGGCTGGTGGATGCTGCAATTAACTCTGTTAAGCTACGACTACGACCAATTTTAATGACTTCTATGGCATTTATTTGTGGCGTTCTACCTTTAGCTATTGCATCAAGTGCTGGTTCTGGTGCACAAAATGCTCTAGGTATCTCTGTCATAGGTGGCACGCTCGCATCGTCAATATTGGCTGTGATATTTGTACCGTTATTCTTTGTATTAGTGCGCAGAGTTTTTCCAGGTAAACATAAAACTGTGACACAGGAGTAATCATAATGACATTCAAAACGTTAAGCCTAGCGAGTCTAAGCATATTTGTGCTAAGTGCTTGCCAAATGGCACCTACGCGTGAAGATATCGTGTTGCCGGTGCCTGATAGCTACGCAATACAGAGCGAACAAGGTAATACGGCTGATTTAAGATGGCAGCAGTTTTTTGCGAATGAAAAGTTGCAACACTTGATTGAACAAACATTAGCTCATAATAAAGACCTTAAACTTGCCGCACTTAATGTGCAGCAAGTTCGTGCGCTTTATCAAATCGAAGACTCTGCCTTATATCCGTCAATCGATTTTGCTGCGTCGGGCACGCGTCAGCGCTTACCGGGAGACTTAACGTCAACCGGTAATGCACAAATTAGCGATAGCTATCAAGCTACCGTGGGGATGACCGCGTATGAGCTCGATATATGGGGCAAAATTCGTAATCAATCTGATCAAGCACTGCAAACTTTGTACGCGTCAGAGCAAACTCAAACGAGTGTAAAAATTAGCTTAATTTCTGAGTTGGTAATTGCGTGGCTAAATTACGCTGCTGATAAAGAGCAGTTAGCGCTTGCTACGCAAACCCTAAAAAGTCAGCAGGCATCACTGGCGTTAACCGAAAAAACCTATGCACTTGGCGCGGCATCAAAGTTAACGTTGGCACAAATTGAGAGCACTGTAGCCACCGCAAAAGTTGATATTGCTAACTATCAGCGCTTGTTAAAGCGTGATAAAAATGCCCTTGATTTATTAGTAGGTCAGCCGGTTTCAGCGCAGTTGTTACCTGTTGAGAGTTTAGATGAAGTACTAAATTTCCCGACCGTGCCTGTAGGCTTACCATCCGAGTTACTTGAACAACGTCCTGATATTAAAGCAGCAGAGTTTCAGTTATTAGCTGCTAACGCTAATATCGGTGTTGCAAAGGCGGCATTTTTTCCAAGTATTAGCTTAACGGCTAATGCCGGGAGTGCGTCGAGTGATCTAGATAATTTGTTTTCAAGTGGCACTGGCACTTGGAGCTTTATGCCATCGATCACGATACCGATATTTAATATGGGTCGTAATCAAGCAAACTTAGATGTTGCGCAAACTCAGCAACAGATTGCGCTAACAACCTATGAACAAACGATTCAACAGGCATTTAAAGAAGTCTCTGATGCGCTTGCCGATAGGGAAGGCTATATGCAGCAGCTAAGTGCGCTTGAAGATCTGTATAACAGTAATCAAGTGTCGTTTACACTCTCTGAAGCTCGCTTTGAAAAAGGCGCCGATAGCTATTTACAAGTGCTGGATGCACAGCGTAATTGGTACAGTGCAGGGCAACAACTCATTAGCGGTAAAAAAGCCTATATTACGAGCCAAATTAGTTTGTATAAAGCGGTTGGAGGCGGTTGGCAACGGTCGGCTCAACAGAGTGAATAGCCGCTAGGCTGCACCACTGTATAGTTTATCACTAGTTTATTAAGTTCTTTGTGGCAACTGACAAAGTTGATGTCAAAGGGCATATAAGCTAGTGATAATTATTAGGTTAAAGAAAAGCAGCGCTTTTCGGAGTTACTATGAAAGAAAAATCTAAAAGACAAACCGACCCTGCACTTGTGCAAGCACGCCGTGAGCAAGTGCTTAGTGCTGCGGCCGATTGTTTTAGACGAAAAGGCTATCATGGCGCAGGAATGGCCGAGATCTCAAAGACCGCAGGGATGAGCGCAGGACATATTTACAATTACTTTGCCAGTAAAGAAGCGATCATTGAATCGATTATAGAACAGGATATGGAAAAACTGTTCTCTATTTTTCAGGAGTATGAAGATCAACCTGGTGACTTAGTAACGATTCTACTCGATGGTTTAGACCACGCAGTGGATCATCATACTGATGTAAACCAAGGTGCACTGGATTTAGAGATGTTCGCTGAAGCTGCGCGCAACGATAAAGTGGCAGAGCAGTTGCGAAAGTCTGATTGTTACGCCAGAGAGAAAATGCGAAATCTTTTATTGAGTGAACGCAGTTTGATAAAAGACCTTAGTGCAACTGAACTTGAAAGCCGTATCGAAGTGATGTTTGCAATGATAAATGGGATCACCATACGTAAAACGCTTAATCCACATGTTGATAAAGCCACGCTATTATTAGCGCTTCGCCCGGCAATGCGGGTGTTGCTTGTACCGTTCTAATTAGAGGCGAGCCCTTAACCGCAAAGAGGTGTCGTTTAATCTTCTTTGCTGAGTTAATTTTTGGCTTAAAGCGCAATACTTTAAATTATAAGTTAAGTATATTTTAGTTTATTCAGTAAATGACTCTTCACGGCTGGCCACTCTGATGCAATAATTGAATAAACAACAGTATCGCGAATCGATCCATCACTTGTTATTTGATGGCTGCGTAAAATACCATCTTGTTTAGCGCCTAGCCTTGCAATTGCCTTTCGCGACTGTTGATTAAAAAAGTGTGTTCTAAACTCAACTGCAATGGCATTGTGAGTATCAAATAAATACTTCAACATCAAAAGTTTACATTCAGTATTTACAGGACTTCTTCGTACAGCCTTGGCATACCATGTGTAGCCTAGTAATGCGCGCTTATGCTGTGCGTCTACGTTATAGAATCGAGTTGTGCCAACTATTTTATGGCTACTATTACACCTTACGGCGAAGGCGCTATTGCCGTTTTTGGCTTCAATAATTGCCCGTTCAACATAACTGTGCATTTGTTCTGGCGAAGGAACATTGGCATACCATAATTTCCAAGACTCTCCATCAAGCACCGCATGTTTTAATTCATCAATATGATGTAAGCTTAACACCTCAAGCGTTATAAAGTGCCCAACCAATGGCATTGGTTTTAACCACTGCATATATTTCCCTTACTCCTAGGGCCATTGTTTAATATCTCAACATTTTGTACATAGAGATGATCCTATAAGGATTCAATGATAGCAACTTACACATTGAATTTTACAATTAATCTGTTGATTTCAGCTATAAATCAATAACCTCAAATCCGCTCCATTGACCACTGTACCGCGATTATTGCGATGGCGAGTGAGCCTGCAGGCATCACCCATTTTTGATACCAGTGATAGTTTCTTGCCCAAATAAGGACTGGTAATGTAACTGCTAATATAGCCAGTTGGCCTATCTCTACACCTAAATTAAATGCTAGCACGCTGAGTAATTGATAGTCACTGGATAGCCCTAATTCACCTAATACACTCGCAAAGCCCATGCCATGCAATAAACCAAAGGCGAATGTGACCCAACCTAAACGCACAACTAATGGCCAAATATTGTTAAGAGCTGCAAACAACACCGATATAGCGATTCCCAATTCTACCCAGCGACTGTTAGGTGTAACTAATTGCATTGCAGTGGCGGTCAGAGTGATTGAATGCGCCAAAGTAAATGCGGTAACTATCCATGCGGTGTGTTTGAAGATCGTGACTTTTGATTCTACACCTTGCCATTTTGCTGATTTTTTTACTAATACACAGGTAAGCAACAATGCAATTAAAAATAAGATATGGTCAAGTCCGAGCCAAATATGCAGCACTCCTTGGTAAACATATTGATTAAAAGTGGTGAGGTAATTGCTTTTAGTAAAATCAAAAGTTTGAAGGGCATTATTTTTACTCATCACGCGAGTTTGTTCATTGATAGTGACAATTGCTTTATGATTGGCATCAGTATCGAAAAATGCCTGATAATGAAATGCTATGGCGCTGTGGTTCGTGTCCAGAGCTGGGCAGGATAATTGCAATTTAACAACCACATAGGGTTGATTAAAATGACTATCAAGCTGCAACGGAGCGTCGCTGGTAAGCGTACATACTTGCTCGTCCGCTGATGTTACCGTCAGTGAGGTCAGGACAAAATCACTTATGGCGCTATGTTTTGCACTGATCTCATGCCATGCGATAGCCCCATCTTGGTTTAAATCAAACGCCACCTGTTGCTCTAAATCGGCAACGTTGATTTGCCAACTACCTGTAAAATGGCTGTCATCAATTGCGTTTAAATTAATATAGCTGGTACTTAATTGGTGTGCTTGAGCTGTTCCTTGCAACATGAAAAATAAACACAGGTTACAAAAAAACGCAGTTACAAATGCGTTCATAAAGAGGCTCCTTGTGCACGTGTAAGTAGTTGCTGATCGGCATTAAGCTTGGCTTGTTGCCAATTTATTTTTGCCCAGTATAGGGCTTTTTCTGGCTGTTTATTGATGTCTAAATAATAGTGAGCTAAATCACTGGCATGGAAACTGTCTTGGCGTAATTCACGCAGCGCGACTCTTTGCGCCATTAAATTTTGCCATTGTTTCAGCGAGGTATCGTTGTAGTGTTGCTCTGCAATTGCTAAGCGCAGCAACAAGGCATCCTCTAAATTTTGTTTTTCATTTACCAGTGCGGGCAAAGTGTTAAGCACTTTTTGATAATTCCCTTGCGCTAAATAAATATCTGCCCATAACACTACAAGGCTGACGGGGGCTGTTTTTAATGGCAATGACTGGATATGAGCGAGCGCTTCATCGGGTTTATTGAGTCTCAGTGCCATTTCAGCCAATACATGGCGGGTATTATCGCTTTGTTTATTACTTGTAATACTGTTTGCTAAACTTTGATAACTTTGTGCTAATTGACCGTCTTGGCTTAGTACATCAAATGTACAGGTATTAATTACATCCATTGCTGTTAGAGCCAAGAGTTTTAAGCATTGTTGTTTGGCGGCTTTAAAGTCACCTTGAACCATTAGCATATTGGCGCGTAATAGATGGGTGTTAACATGGTTAGGATCGCGTTTTAGTACTGCATCGGTGATTGCTAAGGCTGCTGAAAATTGATGTTCACGTTGTAAAACGCGTGCATACATGTAGCCAATTTGTGGTGTGGGAGATTGCGCATAGCGCTGCTGTAACTGGTTTTTTAATAAGCCTTGGCGAAGCTCAGTTTGACCTACTTGTTGGCTATTTATCAGTAACGTCATTAATTCGTCTTGATTAAGGTGTGCGGTATTTATTGTGCGGGCTTTTGCGATGATCTCGTCATCTGCTGGCGTATAAGGTTCAGCCCCTGCATTAACAGAGATCAATAAACAAAGGTAAGTAAAAGCACGGGTGATCATAGCATTCTCCTTAAAAAGGCCATCCATGGCCTGCAAGTTTTATTGTGTGATTTAGTTGTTACCTAACAAATCGTCAAATGTGGCATTTTCATCCGCATTTGTGAATGTACGGCCGTTCACACTCAGTGGCTTATCGGTAGCCGCTTGGTTAAATGCTGCACGGCCTAGTTGTGCAAAATCGACTTCAAGTGCTTCAATAGTGATATCAACCATTGCGGTAACTTGGCTGTTTACCCCATCACTGACTGCAAAGGTAAAGCTATCAGAGCCAGTCG
Source organism: Pseudoalteromonas sp. SG41-5 (assembly GCF_014164495.1). Classification (NCBI taxonomy): domain Bacteria; kingdom Pseudomonadati; phylum Pseudomonadota; class Gammaproteobacteria; order Alteromonadales; family Pseudoalteromonadaceae; genus Pseudoalteromonas; species Pseudoalteromonas sp. SG41-5. The sequence goes on from NZ_JACJFH010000112.1 coordinate 10,969, forward strand.
TTTCAAGGTTCGGCGTATAGGTGTAACTACCATCACTATTAACCACTACCATGCCTAGCATTGGCTCAGTAACCAGACTGAAGGTAAGAGTATCTCCTTCAGGATCAGAACCTTGTAGCATGTCTTCAATTACAACTTCGGTTTGTGTGGTTACCATATCAGCTGTTGCTATGGGTGCTTTATTTACCATCGGTGGTATCTCGACGGTGTTATGGTCGTCATCATTGCTACAGCCGCTGAGTGTAAGCGCAGCAAGCAATAACCCAAGATGTGATAATTTAAAATGTTGCATGAGTGTTCTCCTTATTTAGACCCTGCAAGTGGAGTTGCTAGATATGGGAAGCTTGCATCCATCATCGTAGCGTTCACTGGTGCACCATCAGTAAATGGTACGTTACCTACACTGGCATCATCAGATGTGCACAGGCCTAAATCAGTATTTGTACCATTTACTGGAATTGGATAGCATAAGCGACCCATTACCACACGTAGCGCAATATCAACTACATCATCACCAGGACGACGGCCATTTGGGAAACCCGCTAAATCATCGCCAGCAACACCGAATGCTGATTGATCTGCTTGTGCTTTTGCAGCGATATTGGTATTTAGACGCAGCATTTCAGCGCCTGCAACAGTGGCCAATTGATTAACGCCTGGGAAACCAGTTAAAAATGCAGTTACTAAGTCATTACGTGGAAAATTCGTTGGTGCAAGGGTCGCTAGATTTGCCCCTAAGGTGGTGTTAACCGCATCTTTGAACAGAATATTTAATAGCTCTGGTAAAGATGGGTGGGTAACATAATCAATAAACTGACCATCGTCTTTAGGCTGTGAACTTGAGAAGGTATCTTTGTCTTTTAAACCAATTACCAGCTCATTAACAAGTGGATTACCTAAACGAGATACTTGAGTAAGCGCACCACCGTTTACCGCATTGTTAGCAAATTTAGCATTTGGGTTTAAAATACGCGCCTGTGGTAAGCTAGCTGTAGTCCATGTGCCAATAGTGCCATTGCCATTACCAACTACACAGCTTTTAGGTACTTCAATAGCAATTGCGGTCACATTTTTATCTGCTAAGTCATCATTATCTGCCGATTGTGTAATGCCTCCAGGGAAGCCCTCGCCATCACCTGCGCCCGGCGCACTGTCGCCTTCTACCGGCACATAGTTCACTAAGTCAAAGGTTTTGCCTAGGTTCACCACGAATGGATCTTTACGTTGGCCAACAAATACTTTTGCCATACCGTCACAGCCCGGGATCGCTACTTGATATACAAATTGCGCTGCGTAGCTTTTATAGCCATCCATTGATGAAAACGTTTTATCGCCAATATAATCAAGTGGCTTGTGGAATTCATTACTGCTGGTCATGGTATTAGTTAGCATGGTTTTGCTACCTGTACGCTGATCACCTGCGATCATCGTCATAGTGTATGATTCGCTAAAGTTAACTGCGGCATTATTGCCAGCTGCAACACCACCAATATTTTTAAGTGGTACAGCAACAGTACGTTGGTTGCCTTCAGGGCCAATGGTTAATGCAACGCCTTGATTGTCATTAGGCAGCATACTTTTCAAGTTAATGGCGAAACTAATATCTTCAATCGCATCGCCATCGTTATCAATATGGATGCTGTAGGTTGCATCAGGATCCATGGCAAAATAGTTAGGTCCACCATAGCCATCTTGCAGTGGAATATAGTTTGCAATCAGGGTGACATA
>NZ_JACJFH010000113.1:0-12416 GCF_014164495.1 Pseudoalteromonas sp. SG41-5
TTCCGGCATTGCGTGATAGGAAAGCTGATATTCCTTTATTATTCAAACATTTTAGCTCTATTGCCGCGACTCGTTTTCATAAACCTCCGGCTCCTCTAAGTAGCGATATATTACAGCGTTTACTTAGTTACCAGTGGCCAGGTAATGTCAGAGAGCTTAGAAACCAAGCTGAACGAGCGGTGCTGCTGGGTGCTGAATTAGCGTTCGCCAATACCGAAAATAATAATGGCAGTGAGTTATCGCCCGATCTGAGTTTGGCGGAAAAAGTGTGCTTTTATGAGCAATCTTTAATCGAAGAAGCCCTTGAGCGCCACCAAGGTAGTATTAAAGAAACTATGAATACCTTACAGATTGCCCGTAAAACCTTGTATGACAAAATGAGTAAATATGGCCTCAATCGTGACATGTTTATTGATTAACCAGAGCTTTGCTTAAGTGATTTACCTGCTCAGCTTAATTTGATGGGTGGAAACAGTGACACAGACGTTTTGATAGTGTGTGGGATCCCGCACACTTTATTGTAAGTATAATTTAATTTTAAACTTAACTATTTGAATATATTAAATTTTAATTTTTTATAAGCAGTTGGCAGTAAACTTGCCTTTATTAGCGGGAACAACAAATGATCCTAACAATAAGGGCACACAATGATAATAATAGACAAAAAGCTAACCCCTGTTTTTGTAGCAACGAGTTTTGCAGCAGCTTGCTTTGGACAAAGTGTTCATGCCGCAGAGTATGACATTTATGGTAAAGCAGAAGTGCAAATTGCTAATACTGACAACGGTGTAATGCGCTATGCTAAAAAAGGAACGCAAATCGATGCGCCTTTTTCACGCATTGGTGTGAAAGGGCAACATGTACTCACTGACTCGTTAAAAGCGGTATTTAAATACGAAGTGCAAGTAAAGGGCTTTGAGCACGATGATACAGATGAGCCATTTAGTGCCCGTAATACATATTTAGGTTTAGCGGGAAATTTTGGTGAAGTTGTAGTTGGTCGAAACGATACACGCTTTAAGTATTCAGAAGGTAAAGTTGATAACTTCAATGAAACTCAAGCCGATATTGCTCAATTACTACCGGGTCAAGATCGCCTTGGTGATACCATAACGTATAGTTCAAAATCATATGCGGGTGCTCAGCTATCACTTACCTATGCTTTGAAGGATGACAGTGCCAATAATGAAGCCGGCTATGCCGCTACGTTAATTTATGGTGACCGTGGTTTAAAAAATAAAAATTATTATGTGGCGATCAGCCATATTGATTCACTCAATAATATCAACGCCAGTCGCATCGTTGGCGCGTGGCAAAAAAATGATTTACAACTAGGTGCTATTTACCAGCACAGTGAGTCAGTAGATGGTACTAAATCAGGAAACGGCTATGTGTTGAGTGCCAGTTATACCATTGACAAATGGCAGCCAAAACTACAATTTGCCAGTGATGACTCAACTATTCGCCAAAGTACTAAGGGCAGCCAGTGGACTGCAGGTGTGGATTATTTATTTGATAAACAAACTACCGCGTACTTATTCTATACTGACTTAGATTTGCAACAGCAAACGGATAGTAGCTTAGCCCTTGGCTTAAAGTATAAATTTTAAAGGGGTTGAATATGAGCACACAAACTTTAGACGATAAACCTGAAAAAAATCCAATGATACAGATGTTGCTGCTGTTATTGGGCCCTGCGGTCATGTTACTTACGTGTTTGATCGATCCTCCTGCTGGCATGAGTACCGCTGCTCTTCGTACTTCAGGATTAGCATTTTGGATGGCATCATGGTGGGTGAGTGAAGTAGTTCCTATCCCAGCTACGGCGCTATTGCCGTTGGTATTTTCTCCGTTGGCTGACATTGCTGCGATAAAAAGTGTCGCTGCACCGTATGCGCACCCCTTAATATTTTTGTTTTTAGGTGGCTTTTTAATTTCCATTGCGATGGAACGTTGGGGCTTACACAAGCGCATTGCTTTACGTACTATGCTCTACGCGGGCTCAAAACCGAGTTTGCAGATATTAGCGATGATGTTAGTAACGGCATTCTTATCAATGTGGATGTCAAATACTGCAACAGCAGTGATGATGTTACCTATTGCTATGTCTATCACCCATTTAGTGCAAAAATCTAATCCAAATAATAATGGTTTTGGTAAAGCACTGTTACTTTCTATTGCTTATGGTGCCAGCATTGGCGGCATTGCAACATTAATTGGTACGCCACCGAATGCATTGATGGCCGCTTATTTATCAGATAGTTATAAAATTGAAATTGGTTTTGCGCAATGGATGATGGTGGGTGTGCCATTGTCACTGACTATGTTGATCATCTGTTGGTTGTGGCTGACCAAGTTTGCTTATAAAGTTGATAAAACGGATGAAAAATCTAAAAAAGTCGACACCAAGTCACTATTTAGCTCGCAGTTAAAAGGTCTTGGCACCATGCAACGCGCTGAGAAAGGGGTGTTATGTGTGTTTTTATTTGCAGCTGTGTGCTGGATATTTAGACCTCTGATCGCTGATTTTTCTGGTTTAAAAATATCGGATACCGGTATTGCCATTGCTGCTGCATTATTATTATTTGTTTTGCCTGCTAATAAAGGCAGTGATGAACGTATTCTTGACTGGCAAAGTGCGGCAGGAGTTCCTTGGGGAGTGTTATTGTTGTTTGGTGGTGGCTTAACCCTAGCGGCACAAATAAAGTCATCAGGTTTGGCTGAATACATAGCTCATATGATTGAAGGCGTCAGCGCCATTCCATTAGTATTGAGTGTATTAGTAATTGCAACCTTAATCACTTTCTTAACTGAGATCACCAGTAATACAGCAACCGCAGCTGGATTTTTACCACTACTTGGCCCTGTCGCTGAGTCAGTCACAGGTTCGCCATTGGTCTGGGTTATTCCTGCGGCTATAGCCTGTAGTTGTGCGTTTATGATGCCTGTAGCGACCCCGCCTAATGCCATTGTGTTTGGCTCTGGGCAAATTCAAATGCGGGATATGATCAAAGCCGGCTTTGCATTAAATATTGTTGCAATTGCGCTGATCACATTTGTCACTATGACCCTTGCTGCATCGGTATTTAATTTTTAAGTAATTCAAAGTTACCCAACCGGAGCGCTATTCGTTTGTTGATAGCGCTCTATATTGCCCCTGCTAAGAAACAAAGTTATAGTGGTTAAATCTTTATTTTGTTTATGAGTATGCTTTTGTCTGACACTGGCACTGTATGTAACCCTGAGCTAAAAGCGCAATTTGATGAAATGCAGCTGCATTTTGATGCCCAGCCATATTTAGCATTATCACAGCGGATCCGTTTATTAAAATCTTTAAAACGTGAACTGTTGGCATTAGAGGCTGAATTGGTAGCTGCAAGCTCGAAAGACTTTGGCTTTCGCACTGCTTTTGATACGATTTTAGGTGATATACTGCCTACGGTCAAAACGATCAGCCACACCATCAAGCATTTACCTAAATGGGCAAAAAATTCACCACGAAAAGCGGGCTTGAGCCTAGCGCCATCAAAAGTTGCTGTGAGCTATCAACCCAAAGGAGTGGTGGGAATAATTTCTCCATGGAATTACCCAATTCAATTATCAATCGTGCCGGTGATCACCGCAATTGCCGCAGGTAATCGGGTATTATTAAAAGTCAGTGAATTTACTCCGCACACCAATCAAGTAATCAAAAAACTATTTATCGGCGAACTTAGCGAACATTGCTCAGTGATCGAAGGTGAAGCGCAATTAAGTCAACAGTTTAGCTGTTTGCCACTCGCACACTTATTTTTTACCGGCTCTACAGCTGTAGGGCGCCATGTTATGGCCGCTGCGAGTAAAAACCTTACCCCAGTAACTCTTGAGTTAGGTGGCAAATCGCCCGTTATCATTACCGCGCAAGCGGATATAGATAAGGCAGCTAAAGCTATTTTATTTGGTAAAATGACCAATGCAGGGCAAATCTGTGTTGCCCCCGATTATGTTTTAGTGCCGGAAAACTTACAGCATCAGTTAGTCAGAAGTCTCTGTAGCTTATATAAAAAACATTATAACTTAGGTGTCGAGGGGAAAAATTTAACCTCGGTTATTAATCACCACCATTTTCAGCGTTTAACCGATTTATTGGCAGATGCACAGCAACAGGGTGCACAGATAATTAAGCCGTTAGATGAAAACCAAAGCGACGAACATAAGCATCGTCTTGGTTTGCACATTGTGACTGATGTGAATGACAATATGAAGTTGATGCAAGAAGAACTGTTTGGACCAATTCTTGCGATTGTCAGTTATCAAGCTTTACCTCAGGCGATTGCATACATAAATCAACGTCCTCAGCCGTTAGCTTTGTACATAATGGGGCAAGATAAACAAATCAATGAAGGTATTCAACAGCAAACACAAAGTGGTACCTTCGCAATAAATGACACCTTAATGCAGGTGACTGCTGATGATGCGCCATTTGGTGGCTTAGGTCCTTCTGGGATGGGAAACTATCACGGTATAGAAGGCTTTTTAACTTTTAGCCATGCACGTAATACATTGAAAACGGGTGGTTTTAATCCTAAATTGGGATTGTTGCTGGCGCAAAATAAGATATTGATTAAAATACTTAAATGGTTGTACTTGCGGCCATAAATTGGCGTTAAGTACAATCCAATAGCGTTTTAACTGGCAGTTAAAACATCCGATCTTCGCCCGCATACAGCCCAGCTTGGATTTTTTCATACAATGCATCAGCTTTTTCTTTGGCTTCTGCAATTTGCGCAGGCATCAGCTTGCGCTCATCTAGCTTGCGACTGTGACTGGCATCTAAATTACCATTATACTCAGCAACAGTGTTCCAGATGTATGATTTTTCGATGTTTTTTTCGACTCCATGGCCTTCGAAATACATCAGCGCCATATTAAACTGTGCTAGCGTATAATTATTACCAGCGGCTTTTTCATACCATTTAATAGCTTCTTTATAATCTTGCGCAACGCCATCGCCGTTGGCGTACATCACACCCAAGTTAAACTGAGCAGCAGGTAAGTTTTTTGCCGCGGCTTGCTTAAAGAGTGAAACTGACATTTGTTTATCAAGTTTAACGCCTTTACCTTCTTGATAAAGTACAGCTAATGCAAACATTGAGTCGACGTGGTTCTTTTTAACGCCTTGCTGGTAAAGTTCAGCAGCTTTGTGATAGTCGCGCGTTACGCCGTGGCCACCTTCATATAGCTGCCCTAGCTCGTAAATTCCTGGTGCAAAGCCTTTTTCTGCAAGGTAGTTAAACTCTCTAAGTGCATCTTCAAATTGACCTTCATTGGCTGCGCGGATCCCTTCTTCAAGTCCCGCATGAGCAACACCACAGATGCTAAGTGCACCGACCATCAACAATATCTTAAACTTCGGCTGCCACATGACAATACCTCCAATTAGCGTGTTACTGTTTAATTTTAGTCTCAACAACCACAATTGCCCAGCTTCGCACTATAAATGATAAAACTTAGACATAAGATACAGATATTACAGAAAATTTAAAGGAATAAAAAAAGCCCCTGATGGGGCTTTTTGGGTCATATCAACCGTCACCGATATGAGCAATGTAGCAAGTGAGTGTGATCTTTTAATTATATTACTTGGGTCGAGTAAGTAATATGCTCGAAGCGTCACCATCTTCATCAACAACTTTGTACTAAAGGGGCCCAGCATCCTTACTGGTCGATCTTCCCTAGGGCACTGAGGTCGGTACGTTCAATTCTTACAAGAAGCGCAAACCTGTCGTGTTGGGCTGCTTGGTGTTGATGCGATCGATTATTACTTGTATTTGAGTGTGCGTCAATAGCTAAATGATAATTATTTCTATTTGTTCGGTTTTATTTTAATTCCCTCATTTACATAATGCGCTAAGTTGATTAACGTAGTGCTATAAATAATCGTAAGAAAAATAAAAAATGTCGATAAAAAACATGTGCTTGAATTATAAGTTCGCAGTAGTTGGTGTGTTGCTATTAGCTCTGACTGGGTGCTCAGCTACATTTACCTACAATAATATAGGCTGGTTATCGGCGTTTTGGATTGATGACTACGTTGATTTATCGAAGCAGCAAAGCAAACAAGCTAAAGACTTAATTAAGCAAAGTCGGGATTGGCATCGTAAGACGCAATTACCTTTGTATCGACAGGATCTGTTGGCATTACAAAAGCTACTTGATGAAGACCCTTCAGAGCAAGCATTATTAACGTATTTTCAAGGTTTTAAAACACATTGGCAATTGTTAGTTATGTATGTAAGAGACGATCTTATTGAACTTGCTATTGGTTTATCCACGGAGCAAAGAGAAGAATTTGTTGCTGCCATTGCAGAGGATATAACCACAGAAAGTGACGAGTATAATGAGCAAACCCCAACACAGCGTGAGCAAGATCGCCTTGAACGTCAGTTAGATACTTATAAACAGTGGCTTGGTAAACTGAGTGAACAACAAGTGTTTTTGATCACCCAAGCGAACAGCGAATTTCAAGCAACATTTTTATTAAGGCAAGCTTACAAGCAAACTCGGCTGGATAAACTCAAACAGGTATTTTTTGATAGCCAACTTAGCCGCGATCAATTTATTAGCCAATTATCAGCTGTCATTACTGAGCGAGAGGTGTTTATGAGTGACCAATTAATTCGCTTAGATGCTGAAAATTCAAAGCGCTATGCGCGTTTACTTGTGAGTTTAAGAGCCACGTTGACAGCAAAACAGCGCCAACATGCTAATGCTGAGTTCTCCGATATGTTAGAAGATATAGAACAATTAATTAATGATGAATAGGCTGTTAGTTACTAAGATCTTAATTTTAAAAATTTTTTATAAAAATGAATATATCAAAAACAAATAGAGCTTGTACTCTTTCAATTAACCGTTAGACTGACTTTTTTTCGTTCGAATTAAAGTTAATCAATGGATATCGCAGCCTTAGATAGCGCTCAAGTATTACGTGAAAATTTACTGAAATGGATTTGTTTCTGTTTCGGAATTTTAGCGAGTGTTTTTACCTATTTTAATCTTTTTATTAATGACTTTTACTCATTAGGGATTTTAGAAGGGGTGTTTGCTATTTATTGTTTTTATACTTTTAACTATGCTCGGACACGAAAATTTCAGACTTGGCAGCCGTTATTATTGTGCCTTTGTATTATGCTATTAGTAACCTTGGGAACTTACCTAGCTGCGATGAGGAGCGGTTTGTTCATTTGGACCTTTACCTTACCCGTATTATTTTATTTATTATTAGGATGTAAACGCGGCTATTATCTATCGCTATTATTGGTGTGTATACAAACCGCTGTGTTTACTAGTAAAACCTCTTTAGCACCATTTTTAGACCTTAACCTGTACCTAAATATGAGCTTTAGCTATTTGAGCATTTGGGTCATTGCACATACTTTTGAAGCGAGTCGAGCACAATTTGCAGAACGATTAGAAAACCTTGCCTTGTTAGATCCGCTGACAAACACCGGCAACCGTTTAGCAATGAACCATTACTTTGAAGTTGAGCTGGTAGACAAAATTAATTTATTTATTATGGTGCTAGATCTCGATTACTTTAAAAAAGTAAATGATGAATTTGGTCATGATGTGGGCGATCAAGTTCTGGTCGAAATTGCCACTATATTAAGAGAAACACTTAACAAGGGGCGAGTTTTTCGTACTGGTGGCGAAGAGTTTGCGCTGTTCATTCCTGATTCGAATCAACAGGAGTCTTATCAAATTGCTGAAAATATCAGAGTCGGTTTGCAAAGTACGGCTATCAATGTTGGTGAGCGTGAAATAAGTTTAACAGCAAGTATCGGTTTAGCTGCTTATCGTGATGGCGATAGCCTAAAACAAGCGATTAAAGCAGCAGATGAGCAACTTTATTATGCAAAAAAACATGGTCGAAATAACGTTTATTCTGACTCGCAGCAATACTCAGCAAAACTAGAACAGGTTTCTTAACCTTGATACATGTGCTCGAAACCGGGAATGTTACTTTCCCAAAGTGGTGTTTCTTTACCTAAGTGATCACGTATCGCATCAAAAAATAACCGTGTTCTTACAGGTAAATCACGGTGTGGATATACCGCGTACATCGCACTGTATTCTTGTAATTTGATGTCTGTTAATAAGGGCACTAAACGTCCTTGTTTTATTTCATCATTAATAATAAATGCTGGCGCGAGCACATAGGTTGTTCCAGAAAGCGTTTTATCGAGCAGTACCTCGGCATCATTGGCTCTAAACACACTCTTAATTTTTTGCTCTTGCGGTAGACCATATTGATCTACATAACGAATACCCTCAACGCGCAACGAAGTGCTGGAATAACTGGCTGCGGGTAAATCAATTAAGTCCTCTATTTTACTTGGCAATCCATACGTTTGAATAAACTCAGGTGCGGCTAATATTAGTAATCTATTGCGCGCAATTTTACGTGCGATCAGTGATGAGTCTTTTGGCTCACCGACCCGAAAAGCAAGATCAAAGCCTTCAGATACCAGATCAACTAACTTATCATCGAGTCTTAGTTCAACTTCTACTTGCGGGAAGCGTTTTTGAAAATCATTAATCACAGGTTGTAGATAACGCCTGCCGATAATAGTTGATGAAGTGATTTTTAATACACCGCGTGGCTCTTGGTGATAATTCTCGGCTAAACGTACAGTTTCACCTAGTAGTTGCCTCAACTCACTGGCCTTTTTAATCATTTCGGCCCCTGCAGCTGTCAGTGAAAATGAGCGGGTGGTGCGGTTCAGTAAACGTACTCCTAAATCATCTTCGAGACGACTTATTTGTTTTGAGATCACTGAACGATCAATATTACGGGTTTCTGCTGCTTTAGCGAATGAGCCTCGCTCAACGACTTCTAACAACATCAATAAGCGACTTGTGGTATCCATTAATTACTCACCAATATTTAATTGATGCCATATTGGCATTAATGAATTTAAAAATCTATGGTTTTTGTCCACAACAATGTTCCGTAACATAGAAAAATACACTAAATGGAGCGTCGTCATGAACAAACACTTAATAGCTATTGCAGTTTTAGGGGCATCACTTGCCCTCACCGGTTGTGCAGAAGAGCCTGCTCAACAGAGCAATCAACCACATCTTCAACCAATAGATGTTGCCTCGGTGATCATTAAGCCAGTGCAAAACTGGCACACCTACACTACGCGTTTAGAAGCGCCGGAAGAAGTATCACTTATGCCACGTGTTGCCGGAGTTATTGAGCATATTGCGTTTAATGAGGGCGACGAGGTTAAACAGGGTGACTTACTGTTTAAACTTGACGCTCGCCCATATGCTGCGGTTGTAGCAAGTTTAGAGGCACAAGTAGTCAGTGCTGAAGCCGCTTTATCGCAAGCGCAAAGTGAAGCTAAAAGAGCGGTGCGATTAACCGAGCGAAAAGCGATTTCAACAGAGCAAGCGGAATCACGTACCTCAACGTTACGCCAACGTGAAGCACAACTTGCTGCCTTAAAAGCCCAGCTAATTGCAGCTAATTTAGATTTAGAATTTACAGATATACGTTCACCCATTGATGGTGTGATCTCGCGTGCAAATATTACCAAAGGTAATAATGTGCTTGCAGGGCAAAGTGTACTGACTTCAATCGTATCAAATCAAACTATGTATGCTTACTTTGATGTTGATGAACGTACTTGGAATAGTTCATTTGATGAAGTAACCGCCGCTGATCATCAGCAAGTAGTCATGCAAAAAGTGGGTCAAAATGGCTTTGCACACACCGGTTATATCGACTTTATTGATAATCAAATCAATGCAGCAACAGGTACTTTGCGAGTGCGTGCACGATTTGATGAAAATACCGCCTTACGCGCCGGTTCATTTGCACGTATTAAGTTAGCGGCCAATGACGTTACACAGCAAGTTATTGTGCCTGATAGAGCAATTGGCACCGATTTGAAAAATCGCTTTGTGCTCACTGTAGGTGAAGGCAATATTCTCGAATATAAACTGGTTACAACCGGTGAGCGCTATGGCAGTTTTCGCGCTATTACCTCGGGCTTAAAAGCTGGCGATGTGATTGCGGTTAATGGTCCTGCGCGTGTTGGACCTGGCATGCCGATTTCACCTAATACAGTGACCCTAGACACAACTGGTGTTGCTTTTACGTTATCGCCAACGGCGCAGCACACGCTTATGGCTAAGAAGTAGGACGAATAATGAAATTTTCTCACTTTTTTATTCAACGACCGATATTTGCAGCCATGCTGTCATTGGTGATTTTAATCGCCGGTGGTATTTCGTTGTTTCAACTGCCGGTCAGTGAGTATCCTGAAGTTGTTCCGCCGACAGTTGTGGTAACTGCGAACTACCCAGGAGCAAATCCAACCGTAATAGCACAAACTGTGGCTACTCCATTGGAGCAAGAGATCAATGGTACTGAAAACATGTTGTATATGTTTTCCCAGGCGACCAGTGATGGGCGTATGACACTGACGGTAACGTTTTCATTGGGAACGGATTTAGATCGTGCGCAAGTACAAGTACAAAATCGGGTTAACAGTGCTTTGCCGCGACTACCACAAGAAGTGCAGCGCTTAGGCGTCGTCGCTGAAAAATCATCACCGGATCTAACCATGGTGGTACACTTATTCTCACCGGAAAAAACACATGATACGGCGTATCTATCTAACTACGCTGACTTATATGTGAAAGACCAAATTGCACGTTTGAGTGGCGTAGGCGATGTAAAATTATTTGGTGGTGGTCAATATTCAATGCGAGTGTGGCTTAACCCCGATGCATTAGCGGCACGAGAATTAACCGCAATGGACGTCGTCAACGCATTGCGTGCGCAAAACCAACAAGTTGCAGCGGGTAGCTTAGGTGCACAACCTGCTTCAACAGACAGTCAATTTCAAATATTGTTAAATGTAAAAGGGCGCTTAAACAGTATTGAAGAGTTTCAGCAAGTGATCATTAAAGTGGGTGAACAAGGTCAATTAACACGTCTAAGCGATGTTGCTCGAGTCGATTTAGGCCAAAATACTTACTCACTTAGAGCTGAACTTGATAATCAACCAGCACTGGCGATGCCGATATTTCAACGTCCTGGCTCTAATGCGATTGAGCTTTCAGATCAAGTACGCGAAACCATGGCGCGTTTATCGAAAGATTTTCCAGCTGGTGTTGAGTACGACATTGTCTACGACCCTACGGTATTTGTTCGCGGTTCGATTGATGCGGTGATCAAAACGTTACTTGAAGCTATCGCGTTAGTGGTAATTGTAGTGGTGTTATTTTTACAAACCTGGCGTGCTTCGATTATTCCACTTATAGCTGTGCCAGTTTCACTGATTGGTACTTTTGCGGTGATGCAGTGGTTAGGGGTCTCGATCAATACGCTGTCGTTATTTGGTTTAGTACTTGCCATAGGTATTGTGGTCGATGATGCTATCGTGGTGGTCGAAAACGTTGAACGTAACATTGAACAAGGTTTATCACCTCTGGAAGCAACGCGCGTGGCGATGACTGAAGTGACAGGGCCTATAATCGCGATTGCGTTAGTGTTGTGTGCAGTGTTTATTCCTACCGCGTTTATTAGTGGTTTATCAGGTCAATTTTATAAACAGTTTGCGTTAACTATTACTATTTCAACGGTTATCTCAGCATTTAACTCATTAACTTTATCACCGGCGTTGGCGGCACTATTACTTAAAAGCCATGATGCTAAACCGGATGCGCTGACGCGTTTATTAAATCGTTTATTTGGTCGCTGGTTATTTGCACCCTTTAATCGAGTATTTGACCGTGGCGCCAAAGGCTATCAAAAGCTGGTACAAAAACTAATGCGCATGAGCGTGGTAGTGGTGATTGCATACGTGGTTTTATTAGGCGGAACAATTAAGCTATTTGATGCCGTGCCGGGTGGTTTTATTCCTGCACAAGATAAGCAGTATTTAGTTGCGATAGCACAATTACCTGATGCAGCGAGTTTAGACCGTACTCAAGATGTGGTTAGGCAAATGCAAGAAATTGCACTGCAAGTACCTGGTGTTGCAAACACAGTTGCCTTTCCTGGCTTGTCGGTAAATGGTTTTACTAACAGCCCTAATAGTGCCATTGTATTTACACCGCTAGAAGCCTTTAGTGAGCGAAGCGATCCGAGTAAATCGGCGATGGCTATTGCGGCACAGTTAAACCAGCGTTTTAGTGCCATTGATGAAGCATTTGTGGCTGTATTTCCACCGCCGCCAATCCAAGGTTGAGGAACCACGGGTGGGTTTAAACTGCAAATTGAAGATCGCGGTAATAAAGGCTTTGAAACACTATTTAACAGTTTGCAAACGGTGATTACTAAAGCTCAGCAAGATCCTGCGTTAATGGGGCTCTATTCAAGTTTTAGAATTCAAGTACCACAAATGGATATT
>NZ_JACJFH010000114.1:0-12314 GCF_014164495.1 Pseudoalteromonas sp. SG41-5
GCACCTAGCACCTAGCACCTAGCACCTAGATATCATTCACCTTGCATTGTACATCCGGTAGCGGCTCGGTGGCTTTGCTATCGAGATGACGTACAAAGCATAGGTTGTTTTTTATCAGTAATTCAAAACGGTCTGGCATGTTTAGCTGTTTACCCATAATAGGGTTGCCAAGCTCGTCGGTTTTAGTGACGTTATCAACGACCATCAAGCTGCGCTTCATAAACACATCATTAGCTACTGCAATCTTCTCTGAGCGCATTAGGCGAGCAATTCCTTGAGCAATCAGTTCCCCTTGTGGCTCTGTTAGTAATGCATGCTGTAATTTTGGTGTTGGTTCACTGCTTTGCACAGAGCAGCCGCTGATCAAGAGCGCGGTTAGTATTGATAATGAACATTCTTTTAGCATAACAATTCTGCCTTGAGTTTAATGCTAACGCTTAATGCGAAGGCAGTATTTTATTTTGCTCAGCAAGAGATCCAGCCCGTGTATCTGATACTGCAGGGGTATCGCCAAAGCGTGCAGGTGCAAAACCTTGCTTACTGGCTATTGAACTGGCTGCTGGACAACGACCATTATCACGATAACCCAACGCGGCTTTTAGTACCGCTTCTTCAGGATCGCCTAACTGGTGGCTAAAGTCATCAGCAACGGCGCAACCGGCTATGCGTACTGGTAAGCGGGCATTGTCAGTGGTATTTTGCGGCGCAAAACCATCTGAATATTCACCAAAATCTTTATTGTTTTCGCCGGTAAATTGAATACTAAAGTAAGTTGTATCGCAGTTATCGGTGGGATAAAAACCGTATGGTTTACCGCAGGTACCAGAGCCAATTTGAATTACCTCAATATCTGCACCGCGTAAGCCATTTATTATCGCTTCGCTGGCAGAGCAAGTGCTACTAGTGGTTAGTAAATAAACGCGTTTTAAGTTAAGGCTTGGTAATGGTGTACCTGGTATTAATGCCGGGTTCTCGGCAAAGCCAACAAATTCATCGGTGAACATCACAGGCTCCAAACGCTGCCCAGTAACAGGGTTAAAGGTTGGGTGTTGATCGTTAAAAATGGTTTTTTCGAAAACTTTACCGTTGGTGTTCGCGGGGCCTGCGATCATATAAGCAACTTGACTGGCCATTTGTAAAAAACCACCGCCATTATAACGAATATCAATAATCAGATCAGTGACATTACTTGCTTTGAGATTATTAAAGGCATCATAAAGCGGTTTTTCAGCAATTGCATTGTGGCTATTAAATTGAAAGTAACCAACAGTGCCATCAGCTAAAGTCTTCACGTTTGTGACTGGCCTAGAAGTAATCGTTTGTGAGTTTAAAATAACTTCGCGGGTTTCATCGGTATTAATATCTTTGAATACGAAGGTAGTGTTTTTACCGGTTTGAGTTGGATATAAACCCGCGTTGAGGATATCGACCTCTGCTTGCGTGCTGGCATTGATAAAATCAACACCATCGATTTCTAAAATCTCAAAGCCGCGGGCAATATTTTGCGCACTTGCAGGTGAGTTGGGCTCTGTATAGCTGATCACACCTTGACGTGGTGCTGTAGAGCTGATTAATTTAACTTTAAAACCATAACCAAAAGTCACTCCTGATTGGCTTTGGGCTTCCCATTGTGCAGTTGGCAGGCTAGAGTGAAAGTTGTCTTTGTTTGCGCCTGACTCGGTAATTTGCTCGGTTTTTAGTAATTTAAAATATTCATTTACAGCAGGGTTCAGCGCTGGATCACGATCGATAATTTCGTCATACCAAAGGTAGGTTTCATTGCTCCATGAGCGCAGCCAGTGCTTTTCGTTTAATGCTTGGCATTGTTGATAAAAATTACTTGAGGGTTGAAATACACCTTTTGTCCAATTGATACTGTTACCAGTGTCGCCATCACCATTGCTGTTATTGTTGTTGTCGGTCATTGTACTACCGCCACCACAGCCAGAAAGAAGCGCTAGAAAAGAAACATTGAAAAGCCCAATAGTGAGCTTTTGAATAGAGGAAACAGCCATAGTGATGATCTATTTTTTATACAATATAAACCCAATATAGCGGTTTTTAATTAAACTTGGTAGCAGTGCTGCGCATTTTTGTAGCTAAGTTGTTGCCATAAACTATGAGTATTACACAGCTCAAAATGGTTTGACCAACGCTGTTGATAACTCGCGTTGATTTGACACACAGGGAAATTACTAGCAAACATAACGCGGTGCTGACCAAAGTGTTGCAGGATAAAGTTAAAACACTGCTGTTGCTGAGTTTGCAGCTGCGCGGTGAGTAGCTCAAAGCCTGAAAATTTAATCCAGCAGTTAGGTAGTTGCGCTAATTGGCTGATCCCCTGCTGCCAAATTGACAGATTATTGGGTAAACCCGCATGGTTTATTATTAATTGTAAATGCGGAAGTTGTTGGCAGTAGTTGATTAGCTGTTGGGTAATCGTGAGCTTTTCAACTTCAAATTGAGCTTCAAATATCAGCTGCTTACTGGCTAATAGCGCTAAGTTATCATGGCATGTAGCATGGCTTAAGCGCATGGCATCAGCGCCTTCAGTGATATCTCTAATGCCCACTAAGCTTGGGTGTGATAAAGCGGTAATTGCATTATTAAAATCGTCGGGATGACTATTAATATTGGCAAAGCTGATAGCTTTATAATTGTGGCCACCTAAGTGCTCAGCTAGCCAGTGTAGTTCATTGATGGGGTGCTGGTTATCAAAGCCTGCTTCAATGTGTACTAGGCCAGCAATTTCAAACTGACTTATATGCTGTAATTGGTTAACACTTATGGGCGCTTTAATCGTATCTAAATTTGGCCAAGGCACAGGATTGTTACCTTGTAGCCAATCATATTGCCCTTGGACTAAATTAAAAAAGTGTACGTGAGGGTCAATAATGCGTTCACTCATTGCGCGGTATAACCACCATCAATAGTTTGCAAACTGCCGGTAATAAAGCTGGCATCATCACTGGCTAAAAACGTAACTAATGCTGCGACTTCATCAGCTTGGCCTAATCGTCCGAGTGGCTGTAATGCGCCTTCTTCGGCAACTATAGTGGCTTTATCGGCGCCACTACGAGCACAATATGCGTCGATAGCATTATGAAAAAGCGGTGTTTCTATGGTGCCTGGGCACACTGCATTGGTGCGAATATTAAACTGGGCATAATCTAATGCGGTGGTTTTTGCCATTGAGGCTAACGCATGTTTGGTCAGGTTATACGCAAACGAGTTGTTTTTAGCTATGATGGCTTGATCTGAGGCAATTAAAATAATCACCCCATTTTGTTGCGCTTTCATGCTTGGTAACACGCTTTGAATTGCCGCGTAGGCACCTTTTACATTAAGTGCAAACAAGCTATCGAAGGTTGCTTCGTCAGTGTCTTCAATTGTCGCGCTTAGATGACGGCCGGCATTCGATACCAACACATCTATACATTTGCCATTACTGGCAATCTTTGCAATAACCTTTTTTACTGCGCTAACATTACTCACATCGCAGTGGTGCCAAGTGCCTAAATCTGCAGGTTCTAGATCAAGGTTATGTACTTGGTAACCATTATTTAGAAAACGCTTAACAACAGCACGACCTATACCTTTACTGCCGCCTGTAACGATAGCAACCTTTGACATGGAATTTCCTTAGTGGTTGTGACCACAACCGCCTTCGCTATGGACATGGCCGTGTGATACTTCTTCGCTGGTTGCTTCACGTACGCTAAGTACTTGCACGTCGAACGTTAGAGTTTTGCCTGCAAATGGGTGATTTAAATCACAATCAGCATTGAAACGACCTACTTTCACGATCGTTACTTGATGACGGCCTTGATTAGAGCTAACCATTGCTGTCATGCCTGGCTTCCATGCTTTAGTGTCACCTTGAAGGTGTTTAAGAGGAATGCGTTGAATAAGATCATCAACACGTTCACCGTAAGATTCACTCGGTGTAAGTGTCACGCTGAAGCTATCGCCAGCAGCCTTGCCTTCAAGAGCTGTTTCAAGACCAGGAAGCATACCTTCCAAACCATGAATATAGGTTAGCGGCTCACTGCCAGTACTTGTTTCTAGTTGCTCGCCCGCTTCACTTAATGTGTAGTGAAATTCAACTGCCGAGTTTTTGCTAATTTGCATGCCGATCTCTTTAATTTAACTGTAATGAAAAGCTAATTTTACGCTAAATAAGCCGGATTATAAACTACTGGTTCGGTTAGTGTGGTTGCTTTAAGGTTCTTGCAAGCTCTGAAAGTAAACCTTCGTCATGCAATTGTGACACGGCCTTTGTTGCTTGCGGCAAATGTAGCACCAGCTGCGTGCCAGGCGTTAAAATACTCGAGGCACTAAGTTTATTCCACCGGGCTAAATCACTATGCGGCACATCATAAAGTTGGCTGATTCCCCAGATAGTATCACCAGGCTTTACCTGGTATTGGATTGCGATAGTGGGGATCGCTATTTCAGTTTGTTCAAGGTAAGGACTGATTTTATAATTGATAGTTAACGAGTCTGGCATGGTGCGAGGTTGGCCAACCATCAGTGCTTCACCAATACCAATTAAATTAGAGGTTTTGTTATTCATCGCTTTTAGTTTGTTAACTGATAATCCAAAACGACGAGCAATCGAGTACAAAGTATCATTTTTTTTCACTGTATATTCGCCAGTGAAATTATTTTTAAAGAACTGGCTGCTTAATAAGCTTTGCTGTTGCAGTGGTAGTAATAAAGTATGAGGACCATTAGGTGAGCTTTGGTTTTTTAAATAGCCAGGGTTGAGTTTGTGTAGTTGGCTGCGACCAATACCAGATAAATTGGCGATCACCGAAAAATCAAATTGCTGGCCAACGTTAAGCTCAGTTGTAAGGGCTTTGTTGGCAAGTTTAGGGCGGTATAATCCGCGCTGAGGGTTTTGTATTAAGTAGCTTAATGCCATTAGCTTTGGCACGTATTCAGAGGTTTCTTTGGGTAATTTCAACGACCAGTAATCAGTGCTTTTGCCGCGCTTTTTATTTTCTGCGATGGCGCGCTTTACACGTCCTTCGCCACTATTATAAGCCGCTAATGCATGTAGCCAGTCGCCATCAAAGCGCTTATGTAAATACTCTAAATAGGCCAAAGCGGCATCTGTTGAAGCGAGAACATCTTTGCGCCCGTCATACCATTGATCTGATTTTATGCCGAAGTGATGAGCCGTCGCACCGACTAATTGCCATACCCCAACAGCTTGTTCTGAGGAGCTAATAGTCGGGCGAAAGTCACTTTCTACAAAAGGCAATAAAGCTAATTCCATGGGTAACTTACGTTGCTCTATTTTACTAACAATATGATAAAGATAAGGCGCAGCCCGGGCACTGACAACCTGTAAGTATTTTGGTTGCTTGGTATACCAGGTAATCCGTTTATTTAGTGCTTTGTTTAGGTAAATTTGAATGGTTAAGTTGTCGGCTATATGTCGCCATAAATCTTTATTGCGAGTGTGCGCTTGAGGTGATGTAGCGGCTTGTTGCGCTGGAGCTGTTAATGTTATTTTTTGTTTTTTATGCTTGGTATCTGTGGGCTGTGCTGAGCTATTTGATGACGGTTTAACGTGATTAAAAATAACCGGAGCTTGCACAGTATCACTTGGCGCTGAATATGGCTCAGTTGTTTGGCAACCGGATAGTAAAATTAAAGTCACAAACAGGGCTAAGAGGTAACTGCGCATAAACATCACTAAATTAATATCCTTTTAAAAGTCTAGCACATCCACGTGCGAGCGCTATTTTGACTGTTTAACTCGTTTAAGTCCAGCCTCTAGAAACAGCGGGTAAGCTTTTCGTGCTATCTCATCAACTTGGTAGTCTTTCGCAAACTGCTGATTAAAGCTTTGCTGTAATTGCACTAAATCTTGCTCTGGATAGTTTGTTACATGCTGTTGTATCGCGTGCAAAAAGTTTAATGGTTGCTGTAAATCGTCTCGTTTTAGTACGCTTCCGTGGCCAGGCAGGATTATCTTGATGCGCTGATCTGAGTGAAGTTGTGTGAGTATTTGCAACCAGTTATTAAAATTACCATGGCCGGGATAAGGTAGCCAATCAACCACATCAGCACCGACTAAAATGCGATGATTTTCGGCGCTGAGAGTTAAATCACCATTAGTATGGGCTTGGTGTGCGTTAATCGTGACTGGGTAGTTGCCAAGTTCAATGGTTAAGCTATCAACAACGTAAGTTTGTGGTGGTTGTAGTTGATATTGGCGCCATCGTAATAATCGCTGCTTAGCTAAGTTGAGTTTGTTTTGCCAGTGCTGTTGTTGCGCTTCGGGCTGCTGGGCTAAACGCTGTAAACTCAATTCGATACTTTTTTCATAACTATCAAGTTTATTAGTATAGGTTTGTTGGAGTTGACTAAATTCAGTAGCAAGCTGTTGATGGACAATTAATTGAGCATCGGGGAAATGATGCTGCAAAATAGCCATGCCCAGTAAATGGTCGTCGTGGAAGTGACTAGCAACTAAGTAACACAAGGGGGTTTTTAAGGTGCTTTTTAGTTGCTTAACGGTTGCTTCAACAGCGGCAAAGTCGCCACTAGCATCAAACATTAGCGCGCATTTGTCACCTTCAATGAGCACTTGGTTTGAGTCATAAAAGCGTAGGGCTCGTTGCTGCTCTAAAAATTGTACGTTAGGGGAGATTGTTTGCCACTGTGTTGCTGCAACAGCAGAGCGGGGTGCAACAAGACTAAAGCTTAGCAATAAAAGTGCAGTTAACTGAGTGGGGATATAAAAAGGGTGAGTCATAACAGTATTGCCAAAATAGAGAAAATAAAATAGGCAAGTTAGCTGATTTTGTTTTTAATTGATACTGGAATCCACGAGATAATAAAAAAAGCGCGAGTGCGCTTTTTTTATTCGGCTGACGATTGCCCTAAGTAAGCACTGAGCTTATCGATGAGTTGATCCTGCTGCTGTTGGGTAACGCTTTGCTGTGTTTTTGCTTCGAGTAACTCATGGCTAATATTCAAGGCTGCCATTAATAAGGCTTTTTGATCATTGCGCACTGTTGAGCGCTGCTTCATTTGATCAACCAAATCATTTAAGTATTTGGCTGATGCAATGAGTGCATCTTCTTGCCCAGCTGGGCAAGCAAATTGCTGCTCTTTACCAAGCAACTCAACTGTGACTCGCTGGTTTTGCAGCTCAGACATTAGTTAGCCTGTTGGGCGCTTTGTAGCTTCTCAAGTAAACCCGTTAAAGTTGTGCTGGTGTCTTTTTGTTTTTCTTCACTTTCAAGTACTTCAAGTTGAAGAATTTCATTTTCATCGATTAGCTTACTATTTTTATCTTTAAGCTCGCTAACCTGAGTTTGTAGCTGTGAATTTTGGCTAATTAATTGGTCGATCAATTGTTCTAGTTGAGAAAGGGTATCGTTATTCATAAAGGCGCTCATAAAACTGTGATTATTGTCATGCAAATGTAAAGCAAAGTTGCTTTATATGCCAGCATTTACGTGTGTTTTGGCTGATTTTTATTTAATGTTAATAAGCTGTTCAGGCTAGCGACTAATTTGTTCATAAGTGGTTCACTTAATGGCCAGCAATTTATGACCCTTGGCGTTTTATGTTGTAGAATATAACTAACTTCAATGAGTTTATTTAAGCGAAATTATATTATGCTCAGTTACAGACACTCATTTCATGCTGGAAACCCAGCCGATGTCGTTAAACATTTGGTATTAGCTCAGGTATTAAGTTACCAGACGCTCAAAGATAAGCCATTGGACTATATCGATACTCACTCAGGAGCTGGCTTTTTTGAATTAGCCAGTGCTGATGCACAAAAAACGCAAGAATACCTAAATGGCATTGCTAAGCTTTATCAACATCGCAGTGAGCATCAGGAACTAAATGATTATATTGATTTAATTAAATCATTTAATGATACAGAACAATTAGCTTTTTATCCGGGCTCTCCGAAAATTGCTGAGCATTTCTTGCGTCGCCAAGACAAAGGTTGGTTTTTTGAGCTACATCCGCGAGATTTGGCATTACTACAAGAAAACATGAGCGGTAAGCGCTCAATTCGTGTCCGCGGCGAGGATGGCTTTACGGGTCTAGTGGGGTTATTACCCCCCGCTTCGCGCAGAGCATGTGTACTCATTGATCCACCTTATGAAATTAAAGACGATTACGACACTGTGGTAAAAACATTAACGAAGGCTTATCAACGCTTTGCTACTGGTACTTACATGATTTGGTATCCGGTGGTCGACAGAGAAAGAATTGAGCGTATGGAAGAGGGATTGATTGCTTCAGGTATGCGTAATATTCAGTTATTTGAATTAGCGACTGAAGCCGATACTGACGTGCATGGCATGACTGCATCGGGGATGATAGTAATTAATCCACCGTGGAAGTTAAAACAAACTATGGATAAGGTATTACCTGAACTAGTTACCTTATTAAGCGATTCATCAGGCTTTTATCGCAGCGAGCAATTAGTTGCCGAATAAACATTGAAACGCCCAGTTCACTGGGCGTTTAATTACAGAGAGTGATTAGAGTTAATTAAAATACACGGCTTTAAAGGTTGCCAGTACTTTACCTTGCTTATCTTTTAAGGTGAGTGATTCACCATTAATATTCCACGTCGCAGTATTTTCTAGTACGCCAGACATTGCAGTTTCTTGTTCCATACCTTGAGAGCACATTTTTCTAGTACTAGCTTGCGGGCTGAATGTCAGTGCTTGTTGATCTACTTGATAACTACCAGCAAAATTATTGCAGCCTAAAAAGCCATGGCTTTTGTTATCTTTACTAAATTGAATAAAGGGTTCTTTTGTTTCAACAGTGACTTGCACGCCATTTATAGTAACAGCTTTAAAATACGTATTTACTAAATCGACATTAGGCTTTTGCGGCGCAACTTTAGACACGACTACTTCATAAGGTGCTTGTTGTGATTGCTCAAATGGATTGTTATGTGTAGTACTAACGTACAATAACTGATCTTGATTAGTGATACGTGCAATTACGCTATAGCGATGACGTTGACCCATTTTGCTCGCGTCGTAGCTAAGCTCTACCGTATAAGGTGGTGCGCCATTGATATCAATAGTTTGTTGACTAATTATTTCTGCTTCAGTATCCATCTTTGACACATCAGCTAAAGTCACAGTGAGTTGTGATCCAGGACCTAACATGCTGCGATCAAGGTAGCTAACTTGAGTTGTTAAAGTGGCCATGGCTGCATCTTCAGTGGTTTGTTTAGTTTGTGGATCAGGTAGGCTCTTGCACCCGTTAAGTACCATTGCACTGCTGGCCAATAAACTAATGCTGGCAATCGATTTTAAAACTGAATAAGGTTTGTTCGATAGCATGGTTTATTCCTTGAAATAAATGAATCGGTTGATTTTTAATCTATGGGTAGTTTACAGCGCTATTACTTAATCATAGCTTAATTATATTTAGGAACAAAAAAAGGCGCATAAATGCACCTTTTTGTAGGCACAGAGATATTTACTTCTTCACAAACTTGGTCAAAATAACAATGCGTTGACCGTCAACACGTCCTTCAATATGTTCAGGGTTGCTGGTTAAGCCGATATTACGCACAGCAGTACCACGTTTAGCCGTTAAGCTACTGCCCTTAACATCTAAATCTTTAATAAGAGTGACTGTATCGCCGGCTTGCAGTACCACGCCGTTGCTATCAACATGTTTAATATCATCATTTTCAGCAAGTACTTTTTTAGCCCATGCTAACGTATCTTCTTCAAGATAGATCATGTCTAGTGCATCTTGTGCCCAGCCATTATCAGCAGCTAAACGGGTTAGCATACGGTACGCCACCACTTGTACCGCAGGTGTTTGGCTCCACATGCTATCGTTTAAACAATGCCAATGAGTAGGGGTAATATCAGTGGTGCCTTCAACTTGGTCTTTACACGTCTGGCAGGTATAAATACATTTATCTGAATGAGCTTCAGTGACAGGTGGCACTTCGTATACAGAAAGGTTTTCAGTTGCAGTACATAACTCACATTGGTTATTACTGCGTTCAACTAAGGCTTGTTCAATGCTCATATCAAGGCTCTTTTGGAGGTTAACAGAAAAGTAAGCCCTTATTATACTCAATCATCAGTCAAATTAGAACTTATCCATTATTTTAGTGTGGGTATAGTGAAAACTTTGGTTTTACAGGTCGTTTGCAGACATTCAGTAAAAGGAGCATTATTGCTTACAAGTTTAGGCAAGGCGCAAAAACCTTACTATACTGAGTACATAAAATAACAACAATTTAGCTGGCATGAGTCACTATAGTTATTAGCAGGAAATAATATGCTTGATACGCAAATAACCGCCGAGGTGCCAAAACTTGTTACACAATACATTGCTAGGCAGCCAATTTTTGATGCTGAAACAGGCATTTATGCATACGAATTACTGTATCGAGATTCGATAAATAACGCATTCCCTATTGGCACAACAGATGGTCAGGCTACTGGGCGGCTGTTTTTTAACGCTTTAATGCTTATTGGTATAAATAAACTTACTGCGAACCAACGCGCTTTTATAAACCTTTCTTCAGATGCCCTACTAGATGATTTCCCTAAATTATTGCAACCCGATAGCGCAGTAATAGAAATTGTTGAACGAGCCGACAACATTGATAAAGTGACCAGTCGAGTTACGGCTCTAAAAAAAGAGGGTTATACTTTTGCTCTCGATGATTATGATGGAGATGAAAAATGGGAGCCATTATTACATTTAGTTGATTATATAAAGCTTGAAGTTGAAGAGCCCATCATTAAAACCAATATGCTGTTAAAAAAGCTTAAACGCCGTTTTCCTGATGTAAAAATCATAGTTGAACGAATTGAAACGCACGAACAATTTATGTTGCTAAAAAGTGCCGGCTGCGATTACTTTCAAGGCTTCTTTTTCGCGCGTCCAGAAATGCTCAGCTACCATAATGTTGAGCCATCTAAATTTGCTGTTTTTGATTTGCTGCGCTGTACGTCGCGCCCAGATCTCGATTTTGATGAAGTCCACCAGCGGGTAGCTAAAGACGTCGGTTTAACTGCTCGTATTCTTAAATTAGTGAATGCACGCTCTGGTAACCAAAATTTAGTGATCACCTCTATTTCACAAGCGGTTATTTATTTAGGTGAAGATGCAATTCGTCAATTTGTAAGAGTGTTGGCGCTTAGTGAACTAGGGGTTGATAAACCTAGTGAACTAACTAAGTTGGGGTTAACTCGTGCGCATTTCATGCAGTTAATGCTAGAGCCTGGCGGTAAGGAAATGTCTCAGCGTGGTTACTTAGTTGGCTTGATGTCAGTGCTCGATGCTATTTTAAATATGGAACTGGATGTTATCGCAAAAGAGTTTTGTTTAGGCGATGATTTATCGAGTGCACTGCTTAACTTTAACGGTATGTTAGGTGCTACTTTGCAGTTAGCTCGCGCGGTAGAGGAAGATAATTGGCCATTAGCAGTTAAATTGTTAGAAACCATTCGGCCAGCTTCTCCCATCGATGTTATTTATAATGCCATGCTCGTAGCACGGCAATACGGCGATGAGGTTTTAGCCTCAATTATTGAAGATACTTAATACCTTGAGTATGATGCGCCATTATCAATATACTTTAAAAGACGACTATGCGTTTATTACTGCCGATCACGACTATTTTAATTGCTCTGGCGTTGTTATTACCTGGCGTTACTCAGCCTGTGCTAACCCTTGAGGGGAAAATTGATAAATCAAAGCTCGCCAAAACAGGCATTGCTATGATTGCTGATGAAGGTGACCGTCATACCCGCAATATGTTAATGATGGCGTCGAGCATGTTGGGCCTTGATAAACTCGAAGGTGAAATTAGTGCTTATAAAAAAACACGGAGCATTTGGGGCACGGTTAACGAACTTGCCAATAATAAAAATTACCTAGTCGCAGCATTGGTAGCATTGTTTTCAATTGTGGTGCCAGCTTTAAAACTGTTGATGCAATTAGTTTATTGTTTAATACCGATGAACAAATTAAAGCATATACTCGGTCAAGTTATACAAGGCTTGAGTAAATGGAGCATGGTAGATGTTTTTGTCATTGCTTTGATTGTGGCTTACCTTGCTGGTAACGCCGATGGCCAGATGGGGGAATTGATCAACATGCATGCCGAATTTGGTACAGGTTTTTGGTACTTTACCGGTTATTGCTTATTTGCCATCGCCGCCAGCAGCTTAATTAAAGTTACGCCAAAAAATAGTTAAACGTTTGTGTTAACTAAATAGTTATCATAAACTTCGCTAGAACCTAGAACCTAGAACCTAGAACCTAGAACC
>NZ_JACJFH010000115.1:0-11997 GCF_014164495.1 Pseudoalteromonas sp. SG41-5
TGTAGTTCGCTTTAGCTGCGTTAATGAGTTTATTTAGCCTAAGTCACATACAAAAGTGACAAGGTACTAGGAAGAAATAGGCCCTAGGCTCTAAGAATAGTTTGATACACAGATAGTTGTTTATAAATTTTTGAAGAACCTAGAACCTATAACCTAGAACCTATAACCTAGAACCTAGAGGGAATTTTATGAAACTTGAAGATATCCGTCGTGAGTATTTGCAAGATGCTCTGAGCGAAGAGAATTTACTTGATGATCCATTCAAGCAATTTGAAACCTGGCTTGAGCACGCGGTAGCAAGTAAACTGCCCGATCCAACGGCGATGGTGGTGGCAACGGTTGATGAAACCGGTCAGCCTTCGCAACGTATTGTGTTGTTAAAGCATCTTGATGATAACGGGTTTGTGTTTTTTACCAATACCGGCTCGCGTAAAGCACAAGAGCTTAAAGGCAATAATAAAATCTCTTTGCATTTTCCGTGGCACCATATGGAGCGCCAAGTGATTGTTTATGGTGAAGCACAACCACTGCCAACTTCAGCGGTTGCCAAGTACTTTTTGTCACGTCCCAAAGAAAGCCAGTTAGCTGCATGGGCTTCAAAGCAAAGCCGTCCTGTATCATCGCGTAAAGTGTTGATGGAAACTTTTGCTAATATGAAAACCAAGTTTGCTAAAGGCGAAATACCATTGCCAGATTTTTGGGGGGGATACTGTGTTGTGCCAACAAAAATTGAGTTTTGGCAAGGTGGTGCACACCGCCTGCATGACCGTTTTATATATCAGCGTCAAGCTGATAATAGCTGGCAAATTACACGTTTAAACCCATAGTTTATTATGGCGTTTATTGATTCCCACTGCCATTTAGATTTTACTGAATTTGATGCCACCCGCACCAAGCTAATTCAGCAATGTCAGCAGCTGGGGATCGAAAAATTGATCGTGCCGGGGATCACTTTGGCACAATCTCTTTCTTTATGCGCTTTTGCTAAACAGCATTCTGTAGTGCACATCGGTGCAGGTTTACATCCTTACTTTTTAGCAGAATATCACCATAGTCATTTAGCCAAACTGACTGATTTTACTGTGCAACATCACCAGCAATTGGTTGCTATTGGCGAGTGTGGCATTGACCGCAGTATTGACGATATTGTTTTGCAAACTCAGATATTTGAGCACCATATCGACCTTGCTAATCAGCTTGAATTGCCATTGATTGTGCATCATCGACAAAGCCATGACCTTATTGCACAGTCATTTAAGCGCTGTAAGCCAAAATATGGTGGTGTTATACATGCTTTTTCAGGCTCATTACAACAAGCACAGTATTATATTAAACAGGGTTTTAAACTCGGGGTGGGCGGGGTGATCACTTATCAGCGAGCACAAAAAACACGTTCCGTTGTTGCTCACATAGCACCTGAACACTTACTACTTGAAACAGATGCACCTGCAATGCCGTTAGCGGGCTTTCAAGGGCAAATAAACACGCCGTTACAGTTACCCCTAGTGTTTGAGCAGTTATGTCAATTAAAGCAGATCACAACACCTTATAAGGCTGGTTTTCAAAAGCAGCTTTATGATTCGTGCTCAGAACTTTTTCGGATATAACGATTTACTTGCCAGCGCTTTAAACCACGGCCTAATTGCCAAGTAAAAATGCAGGTTATCACTAGCATTAGTAATACTTGGCGGCCTAAGTCATGAAAGCTGCTATGACTGGTTGCTACTGCTGAGCGGGTCAAGTAAGTTATTGCAACAAATCCTAGTGGGCGATCGTCATCACTGATTATCGGTTCAACAAACGGGGTTTTAAGTTTACTAATACCCGGAGTGGAGTTGGGCAGCTTACCTAAAATATGGTGAGCTTGCCAATTATCACTACTGGCGATAAGTATGCCTTGCTGATCATAAATCGTTGCAGCCAGTACAAATTCATCTTTGCTTATGCTGTTACATAAGGCTGTTAATTCAGGTTTGTTTTTTTCAAGTAGCGGCGTTTTGGCATTGAGAGCCATAAAACGAGTTAAGCTTTTTGCTGTGCTGTCGGCACTATCATAAAGCAACTGGTGGCTTTGAAAACTACCATTAACAGCAACCCAAGTCAGCAATACAAAGCATGCCGCAGCAATACTTAATCGCACTAGGCGTTGCCTAAGAGATGCTGAAATAGGGTTTTTAAGATGGTTATTTTTCATAGTCACCGTTTACGCTGCTGACAGCTTTTGTTTTTGATGTTACAACTAAGCGTAACTATAACCTTAAATCCCCCTTTATGGCGAATTAATACCAATCGACTTAAATATTTAGCCTTTCTAGCGTGCTAAATAAAGCGCTAACGGCGTTGTAAGTTTTTTATGTAGAACAACTACATATAAAATTTATGCCTTGTTATCACTTTATTTATCCGTCGCTATAAATGACCAATAACCTAACCCGATTGGTATAATTGTTATTTTACAGGGGAGACATTAGTATCATTTTTGGAGTTATCATGACATTGGAGCGCTTTGCGAGCCTTTCATCAGAGCAGTTATCGGCACAGTTGTCGTTAGGTATGTGGTATCACTATCAAGATGCTTTATTAGTACCAACAAGCTTACCAACTAATCCGCAAGGAATGTTTAGTATTGCTTTTGCAGGGGACTTTAGCGGCCAACAACTAGCTAATATAATTAACTTTTTAGCTCAGCAGCAGTTTATTGTCAGTGCATTTTGTCGTTATCAACCAGAGCCAAACTTAAGCCCCGCACTGTGTTTTTACAGCGAGACACTAAGTCCAAGCATTAATCCTTTGGTACTGAATGAATTTGCTCATCCATTGGGATTTCAACTTGTACAAGTTAGTAAGCCACCGATTTTAACTAAGCCCGGTTTATTAGTCATGGATATGGACTCAACCGCCATTACGATTGAATGTATTGACGAAATCGCAAGGCTTGCTGATGTATATGATGATGTCGCTGCGGTAACCGCACAAGCGATGGCTGGTAAGTTAGATTTTAGTGAAAGCTTACATCAACGAGTCGCTAAACTTGCGGGTATTGAGCAAAGCTTAATTGATGAACTAAAAAATAGTTTACCATTAATGCCAGGGATCAAAGCGCTATGCCAAGTGCTAAAGCAGCATAATTGGTATTTAGCCATTGCCTCAGGTGGCTTTGTGCCGTTTGCTGAACAAGTGCAAAAACTGCTTGAACTAGACGAAGTACATGCCAATGTGTTGGAATTTAAAGATAATAAGTTAACGGGTAAAGTGCTAGGCACGATTGTTGATGCGCAGCAAAAAGCCGTGGTGTTGAGCCAATTACAGCAACGATTAAATTTACCTACGCAACAAACAGTGGCGATTGGTGATGGTGCGAATGATTTGACCATGATGGCTGCGGCAGGACTCGGTGTTGCCGTACACGGTAAACCTAAAGTTGTTGAACAAGCCCAAGCTGCAATTTGCCAAGGCTCGCTATTACAATTATTATATTTACTAACTATTCCTGTTGTTAAGTAACAGATTTAAGTTAGCCGTTTAAGCCAAATCTGTTTGCGCTTATTCATTTGTTCTACTAGTTCTGCGGTAAAGTCCAAATGACTAAGCGTTTCATCTGTTACATCAACCATGTCACCAACACCTGTGACTGCCCACAGTGCCTCTTCAAGATCTTTTGCTTTATGCAATGCATATTGGCTTACGTATTTTAGTTCGTTAGATAAATAATCAGTATCAGGGCGGCCAGTGCGTGAAATATAAATACGCATTATAAAGAGCAACTCAGATTTAAGACCTTTCTTTAAAAAGAGTAACTGTGGGGCATAATCTTCGCCAGCACTGCACTTGCTTTTTATAGCGTCTTCAATGGTTGATTTTTTAGGATCAAAACGAATAAATAAAGTGAAAGGTAACGGTGGATCTTGACGGCTGCGATCTTTTATAAGCGGTGTGATCACGTCATTGAGCTGCTCTGGCGATAAAAAAGCATCAATGCTGGTAGTATTATTAAGCAAGCCATAGTTTTGTAAAATGATATGCAATGGGCTAGGGTACAAGCCTTGACCGATAGCTCCTGTTTTAAAATGTGTAGCTTCTTTATGTAAATAAAACGGAAATTGACAAACACTTTTAGTTACCATATTTCGCAGCGCTGTCGATAATCCTGGCACCTTTGGCGCTTCTTCAGATACTTTTAATTTATCTTTATTATTTTCAATTAATTGCGTAAAAAACTTTACCCCTTCGTGTGGGTTATCAGCAATACGTAAGGCTTTTAAGTTGATAGTGGTGAACGATTTACTGACCGCCATCACTTCGTACTTTAATTTACTCAGCGTGTGCTTCTTGGTTATTTTTTGCAGCTCAGGCAAGCTTAATTCAACAACTTCACCTTTTTGAAAAGTAACCGGTTGGTCACACTCAATTTGCAAACCCATCACCGAAAAATCACGACTATGAGCGGTATGTGTTTGCTCATCCTGAGTTGTTAATACTACATCGGTTTTATACAAGTAGCGTTTATGTGAGCGCAGATTTACATACTCTAAATCAACGGTTTCAAGCTTTGGTGGGGTTTTATGTTTACCGTGACCAAAGCGCTTGAGCTGATTAACTATACTTTTATCGTAACTAAAGCTTTGGTAATGGGTTTGTTCAGCGTCTGTTCCTACAGCGGTTAAAATCACTAGATATTTTACGTCTTTGATCATTCCTTGCACGCGAGGTGTTGGTGGCTTGTTCAATTTTTCAATATCTTTGCCAGCGGTATTTGGCAAGCTCAACGGAATATATGAATCTTCAGGATGGCTTGGCATTAACTGTACTTTAAAGCATTGCCAGCTTTCTTTTTGACTACCAAAACCAAAAAATAATGCGCTTAATTGCGGCTCTGCAGTCAATTCAGTGCGTGTTGCTGAGTAATAATATACTTTTCCAGCAACCACATGCGTAAAGGTATATAAATACTCTTCTTTAACTGGGGCTGGGTTACTTAATAACTGAGCTAAGCGTTGCTGATTTAAAATGGTGTATAAACATGACAGCTTTCGCTCATCACAAAAATAACGCTGAATAAAGATATTGTTTTCAGTGGTCAGCACTAAACTTGGGTAGAGTTTATCGTTTTGCAAACTAAAAAAAGTAAATAACGAGGTAACACGGGGAATATAATACTGCTCATAGCCTTTTGAGACGACTGCATCTAAGGTGTTATCTAAATTTACTTTATAACGACGCTTATTGCCGTGAATAAAACTTTCTAAAAACTCATCAAATTTTTCGTTATTTTCTATAAAAGTACGTTTTAAGCGAATGTGATTAAATTCCGAAGAGATTTTCTCAACTGCAACAACTTCATATTGAATACCGTTTTTTAAACCTAATTCAAAATCTTGCTCAAGACCAACTAGGCGCAGTCCTAATAACTGCCCTTTTTTGACTTGATAGCGCGGTGAGAGCTTTATTTTTGCGCCACTTAAAGAGATATCTGAGGTGGTTGCTGCAATGGTGTTATCTTTGCTGAGTTCTACAGTGATTTTGATTGAATAGTTCATCCGTTCTTCACGGCGACTTTCATAAGAGGCAAATTTAATAACTTGGCAATCTAATTTTTGTTCATTCTGTAACTCAGGTTGCTTAGCTTGTTCAGCAGCTTTTTTTTGCATTACACGATGGTTATTATCGGTGTTCATTACTGCTTCGTAAACAGCAAGGGTATAACCACCATGACGTTCTATGGCTTGTTCAAATACCGCAATGGCGGTTTCATCCATAAAGTGTTGTTTGCCTTCATACTCATAAGGTTTAACTTGGCCTGTTACTTGGCCGCGTAAATCAATAAAGCGGGCGATAGGTTGTGACAAGCGCGACATTTCCATCTTGATCAAGAACTGCTCAGGTTTTGTTAAACCCGCTGTCTTCGATTTAAAGATCGTGTCAAATTTGGCATTACCTAAATATGATTTAAGCTCATCAACTAAACTTTCATATTTAAGCAGAGTGTCTTCAGTCATTTATAAAACCATCACCGTCTATTCTAAAAAGTTGGTATACTGCACATGTATTTACACACTCACTTGGTTGCTGGTTTGCAGCATGTGCGGTGTAATGAGTTACCATCTTTAATTTTTATTATTATGAGATTGCCAAATAAATGGCTCATTACTTTAGTTTATTAATCAAAAAAGCCTAAGCTCAAAAGATTAAGCAAAAAGTATGCCCTAAAGTAAAAGTGATAAACCTTGCTTTTTTATATATCTCGATTGTGGCGTTGAATTGCCTTATTGGCAAGGTCAATATTCAGCGCACCATAACGCAACAATAAATTAAAGATCATCCTAGTATGGACATAAATGATTTCAAAATGACGAAGGTAGGCAAAAGTTAATGGCAAAAGCGGCAAAAATAGAGTTTGTTTGCACCGAATGCGGAATGAACTACCAACGCTGGCAAGGACAGTGTCGCTGCGGCGCATGGAATACCTTAGCCGAATTTAAGCCCTCAGCAGGGCAAACTAAAAAAGCAGCAACGCGCAGCGTTGTTGGCGGCTATGCTGGTGGCGTTGGCGGTGGCTCGAAAAAAATTAATGACATCGCAACCACCGAAGCCGAAAAGCAACTAACCGGTATTGGTGAACTTGACCGAGTATTATCAGGTGGCGTGACTACAGGTTCTGTGAATATTATTTCTGGTGACCCCGGAGCAGGTAAAACGACTTTATTATCGGATTTAGTCGCGCGTATGTCACAGCGGATGCCATCACTTTACTGCACAGCAGAAGAGTCGTTATCGCAATTTAAAAACCGTGTTAATCGCTTAAAACTCGATTACAACCCAGACGAATTGTATTTGTTATCAGAAACCAGTGTTGAAACCATTATCGACGAGCTTGAAAAAAATAACATCAAGTTTGCAGTAATCGATTCTATTCAAGCGGTTGTTACTGATACCGCAAACGGCAGCCCAGGCTCACCGTCACAAGTTAAAAGTGCCGCGCAAGCGCTTACACAGTACTGCAAGCAAAATGACGTCACTATGTTTATTATTGCCCACGTAAATAAAAATAATGAAATAGCGGGGCCGCAAACTTTAGTGCATATTGTTGATGCGTTATTACATATCGACACGAACGATGGGCAAATACGTACCTTGCGCGCCAATAAAAACCGCTTTGGTGACATTGATACTGTGGGCATTTTTAGAATGTGCGAACGCGGTATGTTAAGTGTTGATAACCCCAGTGAAATATTTTTATCGGGATCAAGTACCGACTCACCCGGTTCAACCATTACTTGTATTCGAAAAGGTAACCGCAACTTGTTGCTCGAAATACAATGTTTAACCACCGAAACCGAGGCGGAGTTTCCACAGCGAGTGTGCGTAGGTTTAAATATGAACCGAATAAAAATGCTCACTGGTATTTTACGCAAGCACACTAAAACCAAAATCTTTCATGATACGTTTTTTAATATTGTTGGCGGGCTGAGAATTGATGAAACCGAAACCTGTATCGATTTAGCCTTAGTGACTGCCTTACTCAGTAGCTTAAATGAGTTTGTTGTACCGCGTACCACCTGCATAATGGGGGAGCTGAGTTTAAACGGTGACGTACGGCCAATCGACAGTGGCGTGCCACGCGTTAAAGAAGCTGCCCAACATGGTTTTACCGAAATATTTATTCCATTTCGTAATTACCATAAATCAATGGAAGGGCTGGGCGCTAAAATAACCCCAGTTAAAACAGTGCATGAACTGCTAAGTTTAATTAATTAGCCACGCTCAAAAAAAGTGCAAATCAATTTGCACTTACTTATGCTAGGCCTTATCAAAGGTATTATTGAATGATACGCTTAGCAAAATCTTAAGTCTAAAGCCGTTAGAGACTAAGCTAAATAACAACGGTGATAATAGAAATTGTAATAAGGAAATAGAATGAAAAAACTCGCAATTGTTGCTGTTGTTGTCGTTGCGGCTATCGGTGGTGTTAGCTATGCAAATCATGCACTGACTCAAGAAGTTAAAGTAGAAGTTGATCGTCAGCTTGCATTAATGAGCCAGCAAATGGGTGTAACAGCCAGTTATGAAGATATTTCGGCCAGCGTGCTTGGGCAAAGTGTTGAAATATCAAATATGCAAATCACTGGGTTTGATCAGCAGCCGGTTGCTAATATTGCGAGCATTGAAGTGGCGGGATACGAAGTAGATAAAATTGCTCCTCGTACCGAGTTGAGCATAAAAAACTTTACCTTCAGTGAGCATTTTTTAGCGCAGTTACCACCAGACGCTAACAATAAACTCGCTGCTGCTAGTTATGATCTTCATACATTGATGAACTATGATGAAAAATCAGGTGATAGTGATATCGACTTTGCGCTTAATGCTAAAAATATTGTAGGCCTTAATTTTAACCTCGGTCTAGCAAAATCAACCGCACTGATGAATGCTTCATTGGCGCTGAGCAAAATGCAGCAACAACTAGGTAGTCAACAGCCGACTTTAGAGCAGCAATTACAGCAACAAACCTTACTAATGGAGGCGCTTGCAGAGCTTGAACCACGCAGCATCGAAATTGCCCTCAATAACGAAGGTGAATTTAAAGCACTCGTTGAACAAACGCTTGAAAAGCAAGGTATGACGCTGGAGCAAATGCAGCAAATGGTCAACATGCAGCTACAACAAGCGCCAGTCAGCGAGGAACTGAGTGAAGCGATTAAAAACTTCACGCAAGGTTTAAGCTCATTAACCGTGTCAGCAAGCTTGCCAGAAGGGCAAGCCATGACCGAAATTAACCAACAGATCTTCACCCTAATGGGGCAACCAGAAGAACTGGCAGAGTTTATAAATTTAAAAGCGAAGGGCGAATAGCTCGTAGAGCTATAAGTTGTAAGTCTTAAGCGGTAAGTTTAAGACAAAATACAGTTTTGAGTTATTTTAAAGCGCGAGCATTGCTCGCGCTTTGTTGTTGGGTGATTTTAGTGATTAGGAGCTAGGTTTTAGGCGTTAGGTGCTAGGAAAAACCAGAGCAGGCCAGCGTTGAACTTATCATCGTAGGTTGTGGTTCATAGCAACGAAACTCAACGGTGAAAATTAAAGTTTAGAGATTGTTTCAAGTGGGAAACTGACGTTGATATAGGTTTAGGATAATAACTCATTGAATAATCAAGCTGTTGTTTGCTCCCATATTCAGGAAAATGAGCGACACGCGTGTCTTTATCTGCTTTATTTTCCTGTATTCATAAACAGTTTTGAGTTTTTTAACAACTCGCGGGTTTATTTCTTGTGATTTACAGCAACAAAAAAACAACAAAGATAAATCCCTTGATTTACATTTAGATACAGAGTTAGACTGAAAGTATTAAAAAACTCAAAGGATTTTCTGTCTGCAACTTGTGGGTTTAGATCCTTTGAATAAACTGTTAAATGCTAAATCAGCTTCATCATATTTCCATAACCAAGGAGTAGGAAATTGAATAAGACAAAATTTGAATTAATTGATATAGCCAAAGCTGGCGCTAGCTTAGTTATTGATGGGAAAAAATTCACTAAGTTTGAAATTATTGATATTGCTAAAGTTATTCTGGATGGGTGCACCATCGAAGTGCAAAATTGTCATAGTAAAACTAAGTATGAATTAATAGATATAGCTAAGGTAGCCAAGGCTGGAAAAATAATTTTCAGTTAATAATTTAATAAAATTTGGAGTTTAATGATGGCAAAACGTGAAAGTCGTTCAGTTTCAGGGACTATGGAGCTTGATTATGAATGGGAAGAAACAAGTAGTGGGCACATAGAAACTGAATCTTCGATAACCTTGTCAGGTAATGGATCGAATGTGGTTTTGAAAGAAAGTAACAGTACAAAAAACTTTATTAAAAGTAATGAATCACATAGTTCAAGTAATGAGTATAAGATTTCAACGTCTTTGCTCATATCTTTGATCAAAGAGCATGGTAATCGATAACAGCATTTAACAAGCCCATCCAAGCGACCGCCTACGGCGGCGCTTGATGGGGGCGTTGAGGCTGTATAATTACTCTTTTTAGGAACTGATTCTACGCATTTGGCTTGATTTTTTTTTAACCTTGAATCCATTTGGTTACTGTGATCTAATAGATATTATTCACCCACGGTAAATTGTTATGGCTCTTTCATTAGGTAAGGAGTCAAGCCTGACTTATCTTGCCAAAATAAATTCATTCCAATCAATTTCGCTGAATAAATTGACCTTACGCGGTCAAACGAAAGTGAATGCTTTCACTTCATACTGCGGTAACTGTATTGCTTAGTTCATAATATAGAAAAGCTGCAAAACACGATGCATTAATAAAGGTAAGCTGCTACCTCTCCAAATAAGCCACTTAAACACCTGTCATACCTTCCAAAACGCCCATTAAAGAAACAGTAAATCCTCTTTTTATATTTCACGTAAAATCGAAGTAACCGATTGAATCAAAATAGGAACTCAGCTATGGTTAATGCATCAATAAAAATAAATTAAAAACGAGTTATTCTACAGCCTCGTTATATGCAATATAGGGTTTGGTGGATATATGAAATATACAGAGAAATCGGTTACAGTTTTACATGACCAAATCCAAGTTCATTCTGAGCGTTTATGGCACAGGTATTACTCTTGAGTAAGTTTCACATAGTGTTAAAAATGAAAAATGATAATTCTTGGAAGTGTATATTTAAAGATTTGTCAGAAGTGCAAGTAAGGGATGATTTTATCGAACCTTTTAAAAGAGGTAAAGTCATCGTGAATAATGAACTTATTTCTACTAAAGATATTTATCATGTAGTTATTTCAAAAACAAATATGACCCATCGTGACGAATTGAAGAAAGTACAAACAGATAGCTATCAAAAACTCCAAGAAATGAATGAAAATGGTTCTGCTATTAACGTAGAGGCTGGCAGGTATGATTATGAAATTAAGGATTGTGGCAAAGATATTACCTCAAATTACCTTTATGGAGGTGCAGAAATGGGGGAAGAATCAAATATATTCAAAAACCCAGTGGTATTTATATTAACTGGTGGTTTTCTGGTCGCTATTCTTATAGATTTATATAGCTATTTCTCGCTCAAGGGATGGAACAATGCAAAAATGGAAATTTTACACGATCTTATCTATCCAACACTAGACATTTTAAATTATCTTATCTATCCAATTGCAGGGTTTCTGGTTTTACTTGGGCTATGTTCGATACTAGGGAGGTTAATTACTAAAGATAGTAATGATTCTATTATAGTCACTACATTTCACATCACTACGTCTATTGCTTATCTTTGTCTACACGTTTACGCAATATATGCATTTATTTGGTGGCCGATCATGGCGAGTATTGTAGCTAGCATTATATTACAAAAAATAGTAGGAGAACCAGAATCACCTCAATAATAAGCGTCTCCTATGTGGTAAACTCATAATTTGCATTCTTTCTTAAAAACGAGAAATTTTTTAAGTCTTGACTATTATGCGGTCGTTTTCATAGGTAAACTGAATTTAAATGCTTTTTCAGGTTTTGGGGAGGCATGGTTTAACATAGATGAAATAACGAAGTTTAGTCCAAACCTTAAACAACTTGCATCTGAAATGGTTGGAAAAGTAAAATTATTAGGGTCTAAATCTAACAGCAGTGAATACTTAGAAACATTTTTAATTAGATGTTATGTACTTTTACCTACTAAAATAAATGAATTATTGGTGTTTATTTAAAATTAGCCGATTATCCATATACCATTACAGAGAAGAATAAATTCGAAAAATATTGGGTGAACACCAACTAAGAAACCATAAAGTAAAATAGTTCTCTGATAGTTTTTTGTAACTATTAAATAGCAACGAGAATGAAATTATCCTGCATGGTGGTGCAGGCATATAACAAAGTGACTATGGTGTCAATTCCTAATTTTAAACCATTTCAGGATCCCACATTACACCATCTCTCACCATTGAATTTATTATCACTACCAGCTTTCGTATACACGCAATGATGGCTACTTTTTTAG